>JAFTEK010000106.1 GCA_017453705.1 Treponema sp. | reverse complement strand
TGGTGTTTTGAAAACAGGCACTTCCAGGAAAGGCTGTCAGAAAACGGGCTTTCCCAAAGCTATGTCGTGGACTCCAGCGCGAGGGCATCCCGCTAGCCTAAGTTCCTGCTGTCAAAAATGACAAAAAAACCGCCCCAGCTGCACTGCACTCTGGAGCGGGCTTTTCTTAATGCCGGTGGTAATCACACCTTGAATTCATCGATTTTCTGGGATATCTCGCCCACTGCACCGGCCATCTTTATCGTGAAGCGGTTCAGTTGGGCTGTCGCCTGTTGAGTTGCGTCCGTTGTGGTGACAATCTTGTTGAAATTGTCAGACATATTGGTAGACGAAGCCTTCAGTTTTTCGATGGAGGCGACTATCTCCTTTGTTCCGTTTTCTATTTCCTTGCTGGAGTTTTGAACATCGCCAGATGTCCTGTTCATTGCGGCAAGGGCATCCATGACCTGCTTGCTTCCTTCGTTCTGTTCCTCCATCGCACCCTTTATGCTGTCCACCAGCTGGGAGGTGTTGCGGGCTTTCTGTGACACAAGCTCGAAGGATGCCTTGCTGGAGTTGGAGCTTTCTACGACCTTGTTTATGTTCTCCGCGATGGTCTTAAGGTTCTCGCTGATTATCTTGGACTGGGATGCACTCGTGTCCGCAAGCTTGCGTATCTCCTCAGCGACAACTGCGAAGCCTTTTCCCGCGTCTCCGGCGTGGGCGGATTCAATCATTGCGTTCATGGAGAGCAGGTTGGTCTGCGACGATATTGAGGAGATAATCTGGTTTGTTTCCTGCAGCGACTTGCTCTGCTCCAGCACCGTTTCAAGCAGTTCGTTGACGACCTGGTTTTTCTTGACTCCCTCGGCGGTCGCCACGTTCAGCTCATTGAACTCGTCTGACATCTTGTCCACGGAACCGCTTACCGAGCGGATGTTGCCTATCATCTGCTCTATGCTGCTTCCTGCCTGAGAGATGGAGGCGGACTGCCTTTCTATCATGCCGTTCAGCTTTGCTATGTTCTGGGAGATTTCGGTGACGAAGCTGCTCGTGTCCAGGACTGACGAATCCTCGTCCGCAAGGGTCTGCGTTGCCTGTGCTATTTCCTTGGAGATGTTGTCTATGTGGGCCTTTGTCTCGTCCAGGCACTCCATCACGTTGTTGAATGTCTCCTTGAGGTTCATGTTTGCGTCGCCGATTCCCTTTACGGTCTCGTGCACTGTGTTCACGAATGTGTTGACTGACTCCTTGACGTGGGAAATTTCGTTGTTGTGCCTGATTTTGATACGCTTGGTCAGGTCTTTGTCACCTGAGTTCAGGTTGTCTACATTCTTCTTTATGTCATCGAATTTCGCTATTAGGATTCTGATTATTCCCAGTATGCAGACCAGAAGGAGGAATGCCACAATTAAGCCTCCGACAACGGAGTTGCGCTGGAGGTTCCTTGTGATTTTCAAAGCCTCCTTCTTGGTGACTCCGGCAACCACCGTCCATGTCTTATTTGCCAGCGTACAGTCCTTCTTGAGGATGATGTAGTCATCCGGGTTGATTATGCTCTTGCTGCTGCCAGCCTCATCGTTGTTTTCCTGGGTGCCGAGAATGTCCTCTCCAGCCCTCAGGTGGCCTGCATCGTCATATATTGAAATCAGGCCTGTGTTATAGAATGATTTGGCAAGCTTGGTTATCGGCTCCAGCTCAAGGAATCCTACCATGCCCCCGTGGACTTTCTCCCCGGTCAGCTCGTCCATAAAGTCCGACCTGACGAACAGCGGCATGTTGAATCCCCCGGCGTTGGACTGCCTGGGTGACTCCAGCCAGACTTCCACATCAGAGCCCTTGTGGTTTATCCAGTATTCCTTGTTCAGGATTCCGACGACCGAGATGCCGCCCTTGGTGTTGTAGGTCTCAGGCCCGCCGTCTTTAGCTCCTGTGGCATCATCCCAGAATACCATGACGTATTCAAAGCCGTTCGGCTTGTGCTTTTCCTTTATCGCGCTCTTGATATGCTCCCTGTTGTCAGTCAGGCCTACGACAGAATTCTGGAATACCTTGAGGGATTCCACCTTGCCCTCAAACCATGATTCCGCGTTGTAGACAGACATCTCAAGGATGCTCTCTATGGACTGGGTGTATATGCTCTGGACGGGTTTTTTTGTTAGCGTTGTTGTTATTATAAGGAAAACCGCTATTAGCGCAACTATCTCCGCGAAAGCGAGTGCGCCATATTTGGACAGAAGGGTTTCATTGCGTTTTTTCATAGTTCCTCCATTTTTTACCAGTCTTTCTTGAAAAGCCAGTTGTATTTCTCATCGAGTCTCTTGAAGCTGCTTATGTCAAATATGGCGGTGCAGGGAGGCTCGTTGAAAGGCGTCGTCCTTGCGATAAACTGGTCGGCATCTTTCATCTTGTTCAGTAGCTGCAGCACATCTCCGTCAAAAAAGCTTGCCTTCTCGTCCGTGGAAAGCGTCCATTCCTCGGTGCGGGCCTTGCTGTCGTCTATCCTGTAGGTGACAAGGCAGCGTCCGTGGTTCAGGAACTCCTTCCAGTTTATGTATACTTCCGGCTTGCTTCCCTGCTTTTTGCGTATTATTAAAGAAACATTGTCAACGTAGTCGTTTACCTTTTCCTGGGCATTGAACACAATGTACAGGGTTTCCCTGTCGTCCATGGGGTCAACTTTGACGGATGTAAAGGGTGCGTCCTGGAATACTTCTGACGGAACTTTTGATGCATCATCTTCCGTCAGCTGTCCGTTTGTTTCCTTCTGTCCGGCACCTGTGGACTTTGCGATTACATCGTCATCGCCGGAGTCAAATGCGTACAATATGTCAGGCTCCTGTATTATGGTGACTGAACCGTTGTATTGTATCGACCTCTTGCTTCTCAGCAATGGGCGGCTGTACTTTATCTCGTCAGCACCGTCCTCGTAGTATGAGTCTTTTTGCAGCCAGTTCCCGTTCCCGTCGTAAAGGTACTTGTAGATATAGCTGGAGCCGCTGGTCACTTCTTTTTCCACATCGGCCCTTTTATTCAGGGTAAAGCTTTCCGTGCGTATCTTCTTGTTGTTCACATAATATGATCTGACCCTCTTGCCGGAGCTGTTCTTTTCCAGAGTGATGGATGAAAGGGCATCATCCTCATAGAAGTAGTAGTATACAGTTCCCTCCCTTGCAGGCCCTGCTTTTGCGTCCTGCCTTAGATCACCTGTATAGGGGTAGCCTGTTGTCTTCTTTGTCTTGGTGATTTTCCCTGACTTGTCGTAGCTGTATTCAAAGGACGACCACTCATCCCCTTCTTTTTCCACCGTGAAAGTGGAGCTTTTGTATTCCTCGCCCCCATTCACCGACGTAAAGACATTGTAGGAGCTGAAGTCTCCGCTGTATTCCCACCGGCGGCTTATAAGGCCCGCCTTGCTCTTCCGCATATAGCTGGAGACAAGCCCGTCTGACGTGTAGCTGGAGCGTTCGTATAGATATGGATTTCCCGCATCGTTGTAAGCTATGGCGGAAAAGTTTCCTGCCTGCCAGTCATAGAAACGGACAGTCTTCCTGCCCGTGGATTCCTCGATGAGCTTGCCATTGCGATCTGTCAGGGTGTACACAGTTTCCTCGATAAAAATCGGCTTGTCGCGGACATCTGAAAACATATCCGCTACATTTGCCTGGGTATCAAAGGCTGACACATACGGACAGGCGAGCATCATCATAAGGAAGAATGGGGAAATCCTTTTCATAATATTATCCGAATTCGGTTCCCGCTATTTATCAATTCCGATGGAGCTGACAGGGATTTCCTTGGAATAGGAGAGGGGAACTTCTGCGTAGTTCAGCCCTGGGAAGGAGATTCCGCTTTCGACAGAAAGGGTAGGATTTGCTCCCTTCTTGTTGAGTATGGAGACAATCATTGCGCCTGCCTGCAGCGTGTTCACCGAGGCTGTCATGGGAACTGTTGCATTCTCCGAAGATATGCTGTTGCCGTTCGTGGGCTTTACGTTTGCCAGCCTGCCAGAAGAAGCGGTCTGCAGGGAACAATTTTTTATTACCATGTTCCAAGGTGCGCTTCCGGAATTCTTGACATTTAAATCCATTGTGACATCAAGGTTCAGGTCTATTCCGTCAAAAGCATTGGAGGCCAGCTGCTGACCGGACATAATCTGTGTGGCCAGCTGGGTCGCCCTCGCTGAGCTTACTCCGCTTGATACCAGAGAGCTTGCAAGTGAGGTAAGTGTCGGGAGCTTGAGCTTGACGTTGGAGATTGAGAAAGAAGGCTTGAACACAGGCACGTCAAAATCCTTGGAGAAGGGAAGGGATATGTCCTGTATGTCCAGGCCTGTGACTGCGCTCAAGTCCAAGGCGGCGGCTCCGCTTACGGAGAAGGGCAGGGAGGTCTTGCCGTTGGCGGACTTGGCGAAGTTAAGTATTGTCGTATAGGGAACTTTAAAGTCAAGCGAATTTGAATTCTTTCCGTTCGCGGCGATAGTTACCCCGCCGTCGCTGTTGACGGAGGTGAACTTCTCGTTTTTATTGTAGAATATGTCAGCGGCTATGCTCTTGAGCGAGATGCCTATGGGGTAGGGGTTGCTGACAGAATAGTCGCAGTTAAAGGTGATGCCTTCAAAATCCAGGGACTTTATGCCAACCTTGTCCATTGCAAGCTCTGGTTTTCCAAATACATTGTTCATTGTCTGGCAAGAGAAGGCAATTGCCAGCAGGGCGGCTGATGCCGCAATCGCAAAAATCTTTGATTTCTTCATATTTATGATGATAGCACGGCATGGGGCACAGGTCAAGTCCGTAAGTTTTTAGAGCTGCCCTATAGCTAAAGCCTCTTGCGGCAGTATTCCTCTATGGATATTCTTTCCCCTTCGTCCACAACTGTCAGACCCTGCTGTATGCAGCGTCCGTCCTTGGCAACGTACAGGGAAAGCACCGGCTCAAGGGCATTGAAGTCGTCCCAGTGGATTTTGTCAACGTAGCGGGCATAGTTCTCCTGCATGTAATACTCGTCAAAGGAATAGCCTATATGTACGGTACGTACTTGTTTATCGTTCCTGTCATAATCATATCTGCAATACAGGCATTTTCCTTCTATATATATGCCTTCATCTTTTTGTATGTCGGCTATGCCCTTTTTTCGGATTGCCCTGACAGTCCAAAGCCCGTCTGCTCCTTCCTTCATTAGGCAGAAGACTTTCTTGTTCTGGCTGTCTTGTGCTATAACTTTGCTCTCCTCATCGAGCAGGCTCCCTTCTATCTGGGACTGGTCAAATGTCAGCCTTACATAGCGTCCCTTGAAGGGGCTGAACGGGTCATAGGCTTTGCAGGCCAGCTGGATTACCCGCCCGTTCCTGATGGCATAGGCCTTGACCCTTGCGCTGTAGCACAAAAGGGAAAGGGCTGTCACGAGCTGGAGGACAAGGACACAGGCGAGAAAAAGCAGCCTGCGATTTCTTTTATTCATTTCCATTTGCTTCCTCCGCAGTTTTCTTTTGTCTTTCTGTCTTGTACAGGAATATATTCAAAAGCAGCATGGCGATGCCGAGGGCGATGAAAAGAATTCCCTTGGCGACAAATCCGTAGTCATCGCTGAAAAATTTTATGACAAGGGCAAGGGCGGCGTAACAGGCGGCGACGTTTGCCTTTGCAAGCTTACCCTCTGTATACGCCTCCCAGATGTAGTAGCCAGCCAGCAGGAAGACACAGGCAAAGCTTACGAAGGACATGACGCTGGAAATGCCATGCCGGCCTGTCGAGAGCCAGATTGCATCGCATACGAGCAGGGTGACGGAATATACAAGAAGCAGGTAGTTGCACATTATCCTCTTTTGCAACAGGGCAATGGCAGGCAGCAGGATTAAGAGCACGCAAAAAAGCATGGAGAGGTATACGGAAATATAGGCTGCTGTACCGCCGTAATGCCAGAGGGGGCCTGAGTGGTCAAAGTTCCTGTCTGTCAGGGAAGAGGCAAGGATAAACACGGCACACAGGACTTCCCATATTACTGTGCCAGACTGGGCCCCTTTTGTCTTTTTTGCAAGTACATTCTCTTTTCCGTAATAATACAGGCCGGTGAACAGGGGTACAAGGGGGGAACCCAGGAAGAAGCGTCCTGTGAATCTGTACAGGATAAAGACGATGCCGATAACAAAAACTGCCATATAGGGCAGATAGGCGGAGTGCCCATAGATTCGGATGCGGACAAAAGCGTATACTGATGCCGCAGTGAATAGCAATAGGAATTTGCTTTCCAGGGAAAACACCGTGAACGGATAGTGTTCACTCCAGGCACAAAGGAGCAATATGGCCGCATGGATAAGAATAATATCGAGCGAGTCCTTCCAGCCGTGTGACAGGATAAACAGGATTGTTGCGAGCAGGACGATTAAGATGCAGGAGACTGCTTGGAAAGGCATGGAATCCTTGTCATATACAGTCATGGCCGTTTCATTTTCCGCGATAAAAAGCGCGGCAAGCATCCAGATTGCGGTCAGTACCCTTGAAAAAACGAGAATCGCATGTTTTTCTTTTGCGTTGTCGATTTTGCTGGCACGGAAACGGCAGACGGCCTCGAATAAAAGCAGGAATGAGGAGACTGAGACGGCTGGTAGGTTAAGCTTCATCACGAACGCTGCCATCCAGAAGAAATACACGGTGAGGGCGGTGAAGGCAATGAGGTTTGACGTAAAAGGTCTTTCGCCCTTAAGATTGATCAGATGGTATGTGGAAGTGAATAGTACGAGGCAGAAGTAGCACATACACATCTGGTGCTTACCAATCGAGAATGTCATGTCAAGTGAGGAAAGCAGTATGATAGCTGCACAGACAGCAATGATATCCGCTGACTTTGCGAGGGTCTTTTTCTTTATAAAAAG
>JAFTEK010000105.1 GCA_017453705.1 Treponema sp. | reverse complement strand
GCCCAACATTTTTCAGGGGGTGTTCAACGGAATCTGCGCCGCCTTCATCGCCCTGATGACTGCCGAGATGTTCGGCGCGAAATATGGGATAGGCTGGTACATCAGCTGGCAGAAGGCGATGATGATGTACTCCGGCGTGTATGCCGGTCTGATTGTGATAGCGGTGTTCTGTACGGTTATCATCACGCTCCTGTTCAAGCTTAGGGGCAGGTTCCTGGGCTGGCAGAAAGGCCTGATTAAATGGTAGCGTAAGCTTGGGAGAAAGAATATGTCCGGGGAAATAAAAATATCGAATGTGACAAAGGTTTTCGGAACTGATACGGAACAAGTGGTTGCCTTGGGCGGCGTGGACTTCACGATTCCTGCGGGAAGTTTTGTCTCGCTCATAGGGCCTTCCGGCTGTGGCAAGACGACCTTGCTCCGCTGCATCGCGGGTCTGGAGACACCGACTTCTGGTGAGCTGAGCGTGGACGGGGCTGCAATCACCAAGCCCGGTAGTGACAGGGGCTTTGCCTTCCAGCAGGCCAATCTTTTCCCCTGGCTTACGATACGAGAGAATGTCGCCTTCGGGCTTAAGGCCAGGCATATCTATAAGGAGCGAAAGGATGATGTCGATAGCTTTATCAAGTTGGTGGGGCTGGAAGGCTTTGAAAGCTCATACCCCCATCAGCTTTCCGGTGGAATGAACCAGAGGGCGAGCCTTGCCCGTGCGTTGGTCGGGCATCCCAAGATTCTTCTACTGGACGAGCCGCTTGGCGCGCTCGATGCCTTTACCCGCATGACCATGCAGGACGAGATTCTGCGTTTGTGGAAGGAGCATAACACCACGATGGTCATGGTGACGCATGACGTAGACGAGGCCGTGTACCTGAGCGACTACGTGGTCGTCATGTCACCGCGTCCTGCCAAGGTGGAGAAGATAATCCCCATAGAGCTGAGCCATCCTAGGGCGAGGGGACAGGACATCTTCTTGAACTACCGCACCCAGATTCTGGAGATTCTGGATTATGCAGGAAAGGTTCAGGATGTTGAGTACGCGATTTAATTTCGGGGTAATCCCTGAGTATATTGGAGGTATATATATGAAGAAATCTGTTTTTGCGTCTGCTGCCTTTGCCGCTGTCCTTGCGGCAATCACTATGTCCTTTTCTGGCTGTGGAAATAAGACTGCCCAGTCTTCTTCCGGCAGTTCAGGCAAGGAGGATGTCAAGATTGTCCGCATAAACTTCTCGACAGGAAGTTTGTGCCATGCACCGGTGCATGTCGCGATGAAGCTGGGGCTTTTTGATGAGGAGCTTTCCAAAATAGGGCAGAAGGCTGAGTACGTTCAGGTGGTGGAAGGCGGTGCTACGCTCGCAGAGATGATTGCCTCTGGAAAGGTTGACGCAGGTTACGGCCTGTATGCGACACAGCTACAGGCAATGGAGAACGGACTGCCTATTTCCTATACATCAGGCATACATATAGGATGTACCAAGTATTATGTCCGTGCTGACAGCGACATACAGTCCGTTTCCGACCTAAGGGGAAAGAAGATAGGTGTGCCGGGTCTTGCTGATAGTGCTGTTATGAACCTAAAGCGCAAACTCATGGATGTGGGCATAGGTGTCACGGCTGAGAACAACGAGGTGGAGTTCGTTGCTTATGCTTCCAGCGACCTTGCCATTGCCCTGAACAACAAGGCTGTGGATGTTATCGGGGCGCACGACCCGATAGCCACCAAGGGGGAGCTTGCCTACGGATTTAGGAAGATACTGGACACGGGAATTGATGAGAAGTTTGTTAAGGAATACTGCTGTCAGCAGTTTGTCACACACAAGCTCCTTCGCGAGAACCCTGAGGGGGCTGCCGCCGTCACCCGTGCCTTGCAGAAGGCTGCGGCTTATGTCGAGGCTGAGCCGCGTGCCACTGCCCAGTTGCAGATAGAGAACGACCTTGTTGCGGGAGACTTGGACTTTAACGCTGCCCTGCTTGAGGAGCTTGACTTTGTTCCCAGCCGTTCCCTTGGCAAGAAGACCCTGGACGCGGCCGCACGACAGCTACAGGAGGCTGGAATCCTCAAGAAGACGACGGACATAGAGAAGTTTATCAGTGAAGGCTACATAGAGCTGTATGGGGTTCCCGACGGCTACAGCTATGACAGCACGACAAAGACCTACAAAGAAATCTATGAGTCAAGGAGCTGAAAAATGAAGAAGCAGAACATAGCGTTTGCATTGCTCTTTGTCATATTGGGTGCTCTAATCGCAGCCGCACCTTATTCATTTGCCAAAGTCTGTGAGCTTGGCGAAAAAGTGATGAAATGCCATTGGACAGCAAGGGTGGAGCTTTTCCTGGGCATATCCGTCGCGGTTCTTGGGCTGGCTAAGTTCGCTTTCGCGGACGGCAAGTTCCAGCTTGGAATCAATGCCGGAATTATCGTGAATGCGGCACTCATAATCCTCGTTCCCACATTCATAATCGGGGTATGCGGAATGAAGACCATGCACTGTAATTCCGTTACTAAGCCGACTCTTGTTATTCTTGGGGCGGTAACAGCCATTGCCGTCATTGTCCAGAGTGTACTGGTATGGAAAAAGCAAAAGCGATAGATGCAAAAAGGCTTGCCCTTGCCAACATAAGGCGCAAGCCATACAGGACTGCGGCCATGCTAGCACTCATCGCGCTGTCTGCCGGAGTCTTGTTTGGCTCCCTTATCTTTGCCTCAAGCCTTAAAGGGGGTATCAAAGGGCTACAGTCCCGCATAGGGGCTGACCTGATGATTGTGCCGGAAGGCTACGAGTCCAAGGTGGAGGGGGTGCTGCTTTCCGGTGAGCCATGCTATTTTTACATGGACAGGAACGTCGCGGATGCGGTGGGCAAGGTCGAGGGCGTGGAATGTCTTACCAGCCAGTTCTATCTTACAAGTCTTTCCGAAAGCTGCTGTGACTTTCCGATCCAGATAATCGGATTTGACAGCGGCACTGACTTCATCGTCAAAAACTGGGCAAGGAGCCGCTACAAGGGCAGCGGAAAGAAGGATTCTTCTGGCAGCCACGAGGTCATTTTCGCGGGCAGCAACGTGAACATTACAAACAACACCGTCAAGTTCTTTGGCGAGACGCATAAGGTTCTCTCCAGGCTTGCCAAGAGCGGAACCGGAATGGACAACGTTATTTACGCAGACCTTCCCACCCTGCAGGGTATATTCGAGGCGGCCAAGAAAAAGGGTTTTGGGTTCATATCGGATGGCGACACGAGGAACAAGACCAGTGTTCTTTTTGTCAAAATTGCTGACGGCTACAAGGCTGATGGTGTTGCGCTCAGGATAAAGAATGTCGTGCCTGACGTGCAGGTAATCCGAGGTGAAAGCTTTGTGTCCGGCCTTGCGGAAAAGCTTTCTTCTTTCATGTTCTTCCTGTACGCCAACTGCATCCTTGTTTTTCTGATAGCGGTTCTGACGCTCGCGGTTGTATTCTCCATGTCGCTTAACGAACGGCTCAAGGAATTTTCCATTCTGCGTGTCCTTGGCACTGACCATGCCGGGCTGAGGGCGATTGTCTTTGCGGAGGCCGCCGTTCTGGGCAGTATCGGGGCTGTGGCAGGAATTGCTGCTGCGGCGGGGTTTGTGCTTCCGTTCAATATCGCGATATCAGAGAAAATAGGCCTGCCTTTCGCAATGAGCAGCGTGGAGCAAATTGCCCTGTTCGCTGTAGTTGTGTTTGTCATCTCGCTCGCTTCATGCCTCGTGGCATCGCTTTTCAGCGCGGTGAGGATTTCCAAGTTTGAGCCTTATGGGGAGGTAAAATGATAGAGCTTAAAAATATCCGCAAGTCCTTTCATACTCCTAGGGGAAAGGTTACAGTACTAGGGGATTTCTCGCTGTCCGTGGCTGACGGATGCTTTCTGGGCATTTCGGGCAAGTCCGGGGCAGGAAAGTCCACTCTTCTTTCGATAATCGCGGGTCTGCAAAAGCCGGATTCCGGCACGGTTCTTATTGGCGGCGGGAATGGCAGTGACGGAAATCTGACCGACATATTCTCACTTGGCGACAAGGCTCTTTCCGCATTCAGGAACCGCAACATCGGATTTGTCTCGCAGGAACAGAGCTTTTTGGAAAACCTCACCGTCCTGGATAATGTCCGCCTTCCTTTTTTCATAGGCAGCCATAAGCTTGCAAAGCGCAGGGATGAAGATATTGATTTCATAAACAATAGGGCGATGGAGCTTTTGGAAAAGCTGGGAATTGCCCATCTTGCAGCGAGCAATCCCCGCGACCTTTCGGGCGGTGAGAACCACAGGCTTCTCATAGCCCGTGCCCTTATCAACAATCCCAGTCTTATTCTCGCCGATGAGCCGACGGACTCCGTGGACGCTGAGCGCACTGAGCAGATTGCAGGAATTTTCAGCCAGCTTGCAGATGATGGAAAGACCGTGATACTCGCAAGCCATGACAGCAAACTTCTGGAAAGCTGCGGCAGGGTTGTTGAGTTATGAAAGCAAAACAGGAATTAAATATATCGACTAGTTTTAAAGACGATACCAGCTAGTTTTAAAGACGATACTAGCTTGTTTTAAAGGCGATACCAGCTTGTTTTAAAAGAAATACTAGCTTGTTTTAAAGGCAATACCAACTCGTTTTAAAGGCGATACTGGCTTGTTTTAAAGGCGATACTAGCTTGTT
>JAFTEK010000104.1 GCA_017453705.1 Treponema sp. | reverse complement strand
TATTTCTCATCCACATAAATAAAATCCAGCACTAGCAGTCCCAGAGCCAGTGCACAAAAGCCCGCTGAGGAGAACAGCTCAAGATAGCGTTCTGGATGTCCGGGAGCCTTGCCCTTTGCGGATGCCAGGGCAGAGAGCAAAGCGGTCTGGAGCGGAGGCAGCATAAGCAAAAGACCAAACAAGGCAGCAAGCGCAGCCAGGACAGCTGCGAGTATTTTCCAGTGCTTATATATCAGTTTGGCGGCCAAGCTTTCCGAAAGCGTGTTTTCCATGTCAGTAAGTCCTTTCACTTATTATGTAGCGGGGACGGGATTTCGTCTCCATATATATCTTGCCTATATATTCCCCGATTATTCCCAGGCTTATGAGCTGTACACCTGAGACAAAACAGATTATGCATGTAGTGGAAGCCCAGCCCGCGACAGTCTTGCCGCGTATGACCTGCACGACCGACCAGACCACACCCACAAAACTGATGAGCGCGATTAACAGTCCAAATACCGAGATAAAATGCAGGGGCTTGACGGACAGGCTTGTTATGCCGTCTAGCGCAAGGGAAAGCATTTTTGCCAGGGGGTAATGGCTTTCCCCTGCCAGCCTCTCGTTGCGCTCATAATAGACAGTTCCGCTCTTAAAACCAATCAGCGGGAACAGGCCGCGCAAAAAGAGGTTCACTTCATTAAAATCTGAGAAGGCATCAAGAACTTTTCCGGAGACCAGGCGGTAGTCCGCATGGTTGAACACGACCTCTGCCCCCATGCTGTGCAGAATTTTGTAGAAACTTTCCGCCGTGAAACGCTTCAGGAAGCTGTCCTTCTTGCGGCTGGAGCGCACTCCGTAGACAAGCTGGCAGCCCTCGTCCTTGTACTTGCGAACCATCTCGTCCATGGCGTTTATATCGTCCTGGCCGTCACAGTCTATCGAGATCGTTATGTCGCATTTGCCTTTTGCTTCCATAAGCCCTGCCAAGAGGGAGCTTTGATGCCCTCGGTTGCGGCTCTGGCTTATGCCGATAAAGTGGGAATCCTGCCGGGACAGGGCGGTTATGATTTCCCATGTAGAATCTTTAGAGCCGTCGTTGACAAAGAGGATCCGACTGGAATCGCTGACAAGACCGCCGCTGACAAGCTTTTTCAGTTTGTCAAGGAAAATAGGGGCCGTCATGGGCAGGACTTTTTCTTCGTTGTAGCAGGGTATCACAATCCACAACAGCGGAAGGGCCACAGACACATTCTTCTCCTGTTTCTTTCTATGATAGGTATGCAAAATTATACACTGTTTTGGGGCAACGTGACAAGCGGACGCAAAATGTCTGTAGGAAACAAATCGGCAAGCTGATTTCGTTCGTTTGGCAACCGCATTTTATATGTATTGACTTTATACAATATATATCATATCCTATTATATTGCGTGAGACCGTGCATGTATAGCTCCGGCCGCGCTTTTCATCCTATATATGAGGCTTACTCAATGCTAAAGTATATCATCAAAAGGCTTTTGACGGCAGTTGTCACGGCCTTCCTTGTTGCAACCCTGACCTTCTTCATAATGAATATGGTTCCTGGCGGTCCCTTCCTTTCGGAGAAAGCAGTAACACCTCAGGCTCAAGCCGCTATGGAAGCAAAGTATGGTCTGGATAAGCCGCTCGGCCAGCAATACCTCACCTATATGGGAGGCCTTGTCAAGGGAGACTTTGGCCTCTCCGTAAAGAAACGTGGCCGCACTGTAAGTGACATTATCTTTACCAAATTCCCGGTTTCGGCACGTCTTGGAGGCTGGGCAATTCTTGTTGCCGTCATGTTTGGAGTTCCGCTTGGAGCAATCGCGGCATACAAGAGGGGTAAGGCGATAGACAACATCCTCGTTGTCCTTTCCACGGCGGGTATCGCGATACCCAGCTTTCTGTCGTCCACCCTTCTGATGTTCATTTTTTCCACTAAGCTCAAGCTGCTTCCCTCCCTGGGATTGAACAATGCCGCCAGCTACGTTATGCCGGTCGCCGCGCTTGCCTTGTACCCGACCTTCTACATTGCCCGGCTGATGCGCTCGTCTATGCTGGATGTAATGGGTCAGGACTATATGCGGACTGCCAGGGCAAAAGGAGTTAGCAGCCTTAAATCCATATTCAAGCATGCCCTGCGCAACGCAATCCTGCCTGTCGTAACTTACTTAGGGCCGCTTATTGCTTCCCTGATGACAGGAAGCTTTATAATAGAAAAGATTTTCAATATACCAGGGCTTGGCTCGGAGTTTGTCGGTGCAATAACCAGCCGCGACTACCCGATGATTATGGGCACGACAATCTTTCTGGCGGTATTCGTCATACTGATGAACGTGATTGTAGACATTGCTTATGCAATTGTAGACCCCAGAATCAAGCTCAAGTAGGAGCAGATAAAATGAGTGACAATATAAAGAAAAACCCGCTGAGCCTTCAGCTCAAAGTGGACGATTTCATACCCGCCTCCGCTGACGAGAAGCAATCCCTTGTCATAATGCGTGAATCTGTAGGTTTCTGGAAGGACGGAATCCGCCGCTTTCGCAAGAATAAGATAGCCATCGCCGCGCTTTCGATAGTGCTTTTCATTGTTGTCCTGTGTTTTATCGTCCCTGCTTTCTACCCATATAAGTATGAGCAGCAGATAAAGGGCAGCGAGAGACTGGGACCGTTCCAGCACTCCAAGACGGAGCTTGCCTTGATGGAAAGCGGGCAGAAAGTTTTTCCCCACTTGTTGGGAACCGACCAGAACGGACGAGACTACGCAATCCGCGTGATGGTCGGGGGGCGGGTATCTATGACAGTCGGAATAGTCGCCTCCCTGTTGATACTGATGATTGGCTCTCTTTACGGTGCAATTTCAGGATACTTGGGCGGAACAATTGATTTGATAATGATGAGGATTGTGGACATCATCTACACCGTGCCGGATGTGCTTATCATCATCCTTTTGGCGCAGACGCTCAAATACCCCCTGCGCTCACTTGGCGAGCTGCCGGGATTCGGCTGGATACAGAGGCTCGGCCCCAACATGGTCAGTATGTTCATAGTCTTTGCCTTGCTCTACTGGGTGGGTATGGCACGGATTATCCGCTCTCAGATAATGGTGCTCAAGCAGAACGAGTACGTGACGGCTGCAAAGGCCCTGGGAGCGGGCGGCAAGAGGATAATCGGAAAGCACCTGATTACAAACTGCATCGGAACGTTGATAGTCACAACAACCTTGCAGATACCATCGTCTATTTTCACCGAGTCATTCCTTTCCTTCCTGGGGCTGGGAGTGCAGGCTCCGATGCCTTCTTTGGGGTCACTGGCTTCAGCGGCACTGAACGGATTCCAGACCTTCCCGGAAAAACTCTTTGCCCCGGCCTTTTTAATCTTCATCATCATTCTGAGCTTTAACCTTCTGGGCGATGGCCTTCGCGATGCCTTTGACCCGAAACTAAAGAGCTAGGGGGCAGTATATGGCGGAAGAAACAAAAGAAGAAAACAAATCAGAATACTTGGTTGACATACAGCATGAGAAGCTCTCGTTCTTTACCCCGGCGGGAGAAGTTAAGACTTTAAACGATGTTACCCTGCAAATGAAAGAAGGCGAGGTCTTGGGCATTGTCGGTGAGTCAGGCTCCGGCAAGTCCGTCACGGCCTATTCAGTAATGGGGCTTACGGCGGAAAACGGACGGATAACTGGAGGCAGCGTCAGCTTTAACGGTCACAGAATTGACCAGATGAGCGAGAAAGAACTGCGCAAAATCCGTGGAAAAGAAGTCAGCATCATATTCCAAGACCCCATGACCAGCTTGAACCCTGTATGGACAATTGGCAACCAGATTGAAGAGGCGATAAAACTCCATACGGACAAGAAAGGGAAGGAAGCGACGGCAAGAGCCAGGGAACTTCTGACTCTGGTGGGGATAAACGAGCCGGACAAAAGGCTCAGGCAGTACCCCCATGAGCTTTCAGGCGGAATGAGGCAGAGGGTTATGATAGCCATCGCCCTTGCCTGCGAGCCAAAGCTCTTGATTGCTGACGAGCCTACGACGGCTCTTGATGTTACGATACAGGCTCAGATTCTGGAGCTCATGCAGGAGCTTAAGAAGAAGCTGGGTATGGGGATAATCATGATTACCCACGATCTTGGTGTTGTCGCCAGTATGTGTGACCATATAGCCGTAATGTACGCAGGTGAGATTATTGAATACGGCACGACGGACGACATCTTCTATAATCCCCAGCACGAGTACACGCGCGGGCTCCTCCGGTCCATCCCCAAGTTCCACGAGAAAGATTACTCCCGTCTGGTTCCTATCGAAGGACAGCCGGTTGACCTTCTGAACCGTCCTAAGGGATGTTGCTTTGCCCCGCGTTGTTCCAACTGCATGAAGATATGCCTGGAGAGGCCGCCTGTACGAAATGACTATGAGAGCCTTGGCGGGTCTGCTGTTGGAGACAACATCCACTACGGAAGGTGCTGGCTGGAGCAGAAGTTTGCCATGCTGGGGAGCGCGGAGACCGTGGTGACTTCTGAGAATGCCGCGTCATTGAAAGTCAAGGGAGGTGAGGCATGAGTGACAATACAGGTAAGCTGCTGGAGATAGAGCACCTTAAGCAGTATTTCCCTGCGGGCAGCGGCAAATTTGTCAAAGCTGTGGATGACGTGAGCTTTTTCATAAAGAAAGGGGAAACTCTGGGGCTGGTCGGTGAATCCGGCTGTGGCAAGACTACGACAGGCCGCTCGATACTGCGCCTTACGGAACCGACCGCCGGAAAAATCACATACGATGGCGAGGTTATTTTTGACAGCGAGAATAAGATAAAGGCGGATATGCTGCCTTACCGCCGCAAGATGCAAATTGTCTTCCAGGATCCCTATGCTTCCCTCGATCCCCGCATGACGGTGGGCGACATAATCGGTGAGGCTCTGGACATACACAAGCTCTACGACAGCAAGGCTGAACGCCGGGAAAAGATACTCTCCCTGCTGGACACAGTTGGGCTTAACAGCGAACATGCTAATAGATACCCCCACGAGTTCTCAGGCGGCCAGAGGCAGCGGATTGGGATAGCCCGCGCGCTTGCGGTAAAGCCGGAGTTCATCGTCTGCGATGAGCCGGTTTCTGCGCTGGACGTTTCCATACAGGCACAGGTCGTAAATATGTTCGAGGATTTGCAGAAGCAAATGGGGCTGACATATCTGTTCATAGCGCATGACCTTTCTGTCGTAAACCATATATCCAGCAGGATAGGCGTGATGTACCTGGGGCACATGGTGGAGCTTGCGGAGGCCGACGAGCTTATCTTCCATTCCGCCCATCCCTACACCCGCTCGCTGATTTCCGCAGTTCCCATCGCCGACCCCAGGACGGCGCGGGCGAACAAGAGGATTGTGCTGGAAGGTGATGTTCCTTCCCCGCTCAACCCGCCTTCCGGCTGCCCATTCCGTACTAGATGCCCATACGCGGACGGCAAGTGCGCCGAAAGCAAGCCTGAGTTCAAGGAAATAGGCAGCGGTCACTACGCCGCCTGCCACCACCTGGACAAAGTGAACTAGGCGAGTGGGGCTAGGTCAATCGTATTGAACTGGTAATTTTGCCCCTCGCCATATCACAGGCGTATGGGGTATGGAGGAATAGAATATGAAGAAGAGACTGACTGCGTTGGTTTCTGTTTTTGCTTTGGCTGGCCTTTTGGCTTCCTGCGGTGGAAATAAGGATAGAAATACATCCTCGTCCGCCAATAAAGGAGAAGAAAACAAAGGCTCTGTATTGCATGTTCAGGTGGGGCCTTCCCCTGAGACGATTGACCCCGCGCTCAACAGTGCGGTTGACGGCTCGAACATGATTATCCACGCCTTTGAGGGCCTGCTCAAGTTTGACCGCGACAACAGTATAATCGCAGGTCTTGCCGAGAAGTGGGAGCAGTCATCCGACGGACTGACCTGGACCTTCCACCTGAGGCCTAATCTCAAGTGGTCTGACGGATCTCCCCTGACCGCTGAGGACTTTGTTTACTCTTGGAAGCGTGTTGCCGATCCGAATACGGCCGCCCCCTACGGCTATGACCTGCTGAACCTGGTCGTGGGCTTTGAGGAGGCTTCTGCTGGAGACATAGACAAGCTGGGCGTTGAGGCACCCGATGCGAATACATTCATCGTGCACCTGACAAGCCCCTGTATTTTCTTTGACAAAATCGCGGCATTCGCAGTCCTCGTTCCTGTCCAGAAGGCAACGATAGAGGCGAACGGAGACGGCTGGACTACAAAGCCCGCAAGCTACGTCACCTGCGGCCCCTACTACATGACTGAGTTCACCGATGGCTCTCAGATTGTCTTCACCAAGAACCCCAACTACTGGGATGCGTCGCATATCACATTTGACGAGATTGTGTGGCACCTGATTGAGGACGCGAACACCTCTTACAACGCCTACAACCAGAACACCCTCCAGATGATAAAGGACGTTCCCACCGAGGAGATTCCTTCCTTGCGCGATGGCGGTGAGTTCTATCTGGAGCCGCTCATGGGAACATACTACGTTACGTTCAACACGCAGAAGGCACCCTTCAACAACCAGAAGGTGCGCGAGGCACTCTCTCTTGCAATTGACCGTAAGTATGTTGCTGAGACTGTAATGCAGGGAACTTATACCCCGGCCAAGAACTTTGTCGGCCCCGGTGTCTCCGATGCTACCCCCGGCTCCTCGTTCGAGCAGGTTACTAAGCAGAAGTACGGAGACCACTTTGACATTGACAACTACGCCGCCAATCTTGAGAAGGCCAAAAAGCTGCTCGCGGAAGCCGGATACCCGGACGGAAAGGGCTTCCCCGCCTTCGAGTACCTGACCAATGACTCCGCCTATCACAAGGCCGTCGCCGAGTACCTGCAGGCCGCATGGGGAGAGCTTGGGCTGACGATGAACGTCAACATCCAGGAGTGGAAGACCGTTACCGCCGACCGTCGCTCAGGTAACTTTGATGTTGCCCGCAACGGCTGGGTCTACGACTGGGACGACCCCTCCAACATGATAAACCTGCTTGAGACCGGCAACGGCAACAACGATGGAAAGTATTCTTCAAAGGAATTCGATAAGTTCGTTGACCTGGCCCGCAACGAGACCGATGTGGCCAAGCACTACGACTACCTGCATCAGGCGGAGCAGGTGCTGCTGAACGACGCGGCAATGGCTCCGGTCGCCTGTTACACCGAGTTCTGGCTTCAGAAGCCTAATCTTAAGGGAACTTGGCACTCACCCTACGGCTACTGGTACTTCATGTACGGCAGCCTTGAGTAGAAGGTTCTTGCACTGGCATTGGATTTGTTCGGAAAACTGAACTGGCAACGAAGGTTCAAGCCGGTTTCCGAACAGCTCCATTAATCCCCGGTCTGGACAGTAATCCATGTACCGGGGATTTTTTTGTCTTTTATCCCTATAGAAATATAGCAGTTATTTTGATATACTTATGCAATGAAACAGCAGACCTTGAGCGAGCTGACAATTCTTTTGTTGCTACTGATTTCTTCTGCCCGCGTCTTTTTTATTCATTCGGAAAGAAAAGACCCCCTGTCCATCGCACCGCTTGTGGCCTTGGTATGCTCGGCTCTGGGCATCCTGGCCTGGGGAGTGTGGGTGCAAGAGCTGGTCGTATTGTCCATTTCGCTCTGGGTTTTTATCTGGAATTTCCGCGCCCTGCTCAGGCTCAACGAAAACTTGATTGTAGACCACTACAGCCCCCTGTTCATATTGATTTCATCGATAAACTGTGCCCTGACAGTCATGGCGATAGCATTTGTGTTTTATTTCCGGCCTGTAAATGTCAATCTAAAAAAAGCTGCCGTTGAAAAAACAGTTTCCCACCTGAGCGGAAAACTAAAAGAGGGTTTCATAGAAAGCGAAGATTTCAAGACCCAAAAGACCCTTGATTTTATCAGCTATAAGCCGTCGGGAACTGAGGTGGAGTCCAAGGCGGAGCATAAGGGAACTATTCTCTTTCTGCCATCTGAATGTGCCTCTGTAGACATATATGAGCCTTTCCTGTCCAAGCTTGCAAGGGATGGCTATACAGTATACGGCGCGGACTACTACGGTGACGAGTACAAACCAGATGCCATGACAGCAGTTGCATACAGAAGGGAAGTGCGGCGTTTTTCATTCGTCCGTTCCCGCCTGTCAGACAGCGAGAGCTACAAGCTTTGGTGCGAGAATCAGAAGGAAGGGTTCTTCCTGTCCATGTTCGACAACATGGAAAAATTGATTCCGTCTGGCGAAAAACTCATCGTGGTTGGCGATGGTCTGCCCAAGGATTTGTATGTGTCGCTGATTTGGAAAAACGAGAGGTTTTCCCGATGTTTTGACATAGCAAGCATAAACGACTATAAGACTCCCGGCTGGGGGCCTGTTGAGCAAACAGACCCTCTTCTGGCTATGATTCTCGGCTATCCCCGTGATAGTGCACTCTACACGTCCAACAGGACGGCCTCCGTGCTTGAGCAGATGATTGAGGCTGTTTCAAAGTAACTTTTGAAACGGTCGGACGTTGAATCTTCCCCAGAATTTTGCTATAATTCAATATATGTCTGAAAAAGAGATTTTAAAAAAAATCTGGCCGCTAGGTTTGACACTGCTTGTAATCCTGCTGGATCAACTTACAAAGGCACTGGTGGTTAAATTTATACCTGTCTATTCGCTTTTTAATGATGATTGTGTTGTGCCGGTTATCGGGGATTTTTTACGGTTGATTCACGTGAGGAACAAGGCCGTTGCATTCAGCCTGGGTTCTTCCCTGCCGGCGGAGACCCGTAGGCTTCTTTTTTCTTTCCTGCCCCTTGTCATCATTGCTATTGTTTTTGTCCTATACTTTAAGAATAAAGAATTCACAAGCTTGCAAAGCTGGGCTATCTGTGGAATTCTGGGCGGGGGCTTGGGAAACTTGATAGACCGCTTTTTCCGCCCGGATGGTGTTGTGGACTTCATAGACTGCTACTTTTTCGGACTGTTCGGACTGGAAAGATGGCCTACATTCAACATTGCAGACTCGGCTGTAGTAGTCTGCGGTATCCTGTTCATGCTTTCATTTATATTTCAGATTAAGGAGACTCCTCAATGACAAGAAAGAATTTTTCCCTGCTCTTTTTGCTGGCGGCAACTGTCGTGAACATAGTAATGTCCCTGGTTGTAATAGTCAGCCTGATAGTCATTGCCATGCTAGTAATCAAGTACATCATTGGACTGGACGGGCAGAATGCAATCGCGGCAATCTCAATAACGTGCACGGTCTGTTTTATCGCGGGAATCGTACTGGATATGTTCCTTTACGCAAAGTTGATGAACTTTGTGATAGTTCGGTTTAATCTGGAAGACAAGCTTGATCCCCGTATGCTGGGCAAAAGGGGGAAGGAACTATACGCAAAGGAAAAGGCTTCCAAACCCAAGACCGTCCTGCCAAAGTCTGCGATGGGGGATGAAGAGGACAACTGGGGACAGACAGCCTATGGTGACAACGCTGATTACATGGCGGAAAAGACAATAGCACCAGAGGATGCGACATACACTCCGCTCAATCCAGAGGATTTCGCTGGAACAAATCAGGAATAGACCTTGTAAGCGTTTATCGCTAGGGAGACGCTGATAAATGCCTCCTCTATTAACCTATTAATCAGCGTTTTCCTAGAGCCAGTG
>JAFTEK010000015.1 GCA_017453705.1 Treponema sp. | reverse complement strand
CCTCACCGATTCCTCCTGCAAGCTCCTCTTCCTTTGCGTCCGTTATGCCATAATCGGCCGGGTTTATCGTGTACCTGTACTCCTTGCCGTCCTTGTTTATCTGGAAAACCTTGGTAGGAGCGCATGGTGAAATCTCGTCATAGCCATCCTCGCTTGCGACAACCATGACACGCTTTGCACCGAGGTTTTTGGCGGCATGGGCGTATGTCTCCATAAGATCCGGGCTGTAAACCCCAAGAACCTCGTACTTGGCTTCGGCGGGGTTCAACAGAGGACCCAGCAGGTTCATTATTGTCTTTATGCCTAATGCCTTGCGGACAGGGGCTGCAAATCGCATCGCCGGATGGTAGACTGGAGCCATGAGAAAGCCGAAGCCCGTCTGTTTGATGAGCTTGGCGGTGTCGGCGGGCTTGTTGTCAATCTTTATGCCGATAGCTTCAAAGAAGTCCGCTGCACCCGACTTGCTGGAGACCGCCCTGTTACCGTGCTTGGCAACTGTTTGTCCGCAGGCAGCGACTACAATGGAGCTGAGCGATGATATGTTGAAGCTGCCCTTGCAGTCTCCGCCGGTGCCGACGATTTCCGCTGTGGAATCAGAGTCCACGTCAAGGGCTGTCTTCTTTTTAAGCAGCACGTCCGCGCATCCTGCAAGCTCGTCCGCCGAGATGCCGTTGGATGCCATCGCTGTCAGCATGGCTGCCGTAACCCTCTCGTCCAAATCTCCGTCGGTCAGGTTGTCCATGAAGAGGGCTGCCTGCTCCCTGCTCAGGTGCTTTTTCTCGAACAAAAGCTGGTTAAGGCATGAGGCGGCGGGGAAGTTCTCCCGCCTGTAGTTCAGGAAGGCCTTGAAAATCTCGTCTCCCTGCTGGCTGGCGATTGACTCCGGGTGGAACTGTACGCCTTCTATCAGCATAGTCTTGTGGCGGACACCCATGATGTCCCCATCGGCTGACCTTGCCGTGACTTCGAAGTCTGGGCTGATCGTAGCCTCGTCTATGACAAGCGAGTGATAGCGCGTGAATGAAGCCTTCTTTCCTATTGTGCGGAAAAGCCCCTTGCCGTCCATGTCTATCTCGTCCACCACTCCGTGGCAGATTTTCTTGGCCTGCACAATCTTTGCGCCAAAAGCCTCGCCGATTGCCTGATGTCCCAGGCATATTCCCAGGATCGGGATTTTGCCTGCGAAGTGCTTTATGGCCGCCTCGCTTATACCTGCGTCCGCCGGAGTGCCGGGGCCGGGACTGACGACCAGCTTGGAGGGGGACATGGTGTCCAGCTCCTCCAGAGAGACTTCCTTGGAACGGACGACTTTCACCTCGTCCCCGGAGAGCCTTTGTAAAGCCTGCACCACGTTGTAGGTGAAGCTGTCGTAATTATCAATCACAAGTATCATATCCATTTTCTCCTTTCTCTATCTCATTAGCCTTGGCAATGCCGTGCTGCAAGCTTTTAGCTTGCCTCATGCCTTTTTCCCTTCAATCACAGCACGCAGCGCACCGAGTTTTTCGTTGGTCTCTTCCCACTCGCGGTCGGGGTTGGAGTCGTAGACTATCCCTCCGCCCGCCTGCAAAGTCCAGGTGCTGTCCTGTTTAAGGGCACAGCGGATTCCTATGCAGAAGTCCAAGTCTCCGTTTGTCTGCAGGTAGCCTATCGCTCCTGCGTAGAACTTCCTCTTAATATGCTCCAAGCGGCTTAAAATTTCAATCGCGCTTATCTTGGGGGAGCCGGAGACCGTGCCTGCGGGGAATGCTGAGCGGAGTACCTGTATCTGCTTCATTCCCTCTTTGACCCTGCCCTGCACATCGCTGACCAGGTGCATCACGTGGCTGAAGTATTCGCAGTCCATGAAACGTGTCACTTCCACACTGCCGCTCTCACAGACCCGGCCTAGGTCGTTGCGGGCAAGGTCAACCAACATCAGGTGTTCCTGCCTCTCTTTGTTGTCCGACAGCAGGTTGGCTTTTAGCTCCTCGTCTTCCTTGCTGTCCTTGCCCCGCCTTCTGGTTCCCGCGATAGGCCGTATTGAAGCGATTCCGTCTCGGACGCGGACAAGGCTCTCTGGAGAGGAGCCTACCAGCTGTCTGTCGCCGAAGTCCAGGTAGAAGAGGTAAGGGGATGGGTTCAGCGAACGCAGCCGCCTGTAAATCTCCATTGCAGAACTGTCGCACTCAAGCTGCAACCTGCGGCTGGGAACGGCTTGGAAGATGTCGCCCGCAACGATGTGCTTCTTAAGCTCCACGACCTTGTTCTTGTATTCCTTCTCGGACAAGGCTAGGTCGGTCAGTGTCCTGCATGGGCAGTTTTCTTCTGGCGGAGCCAGGTAGCTGAAGTCCATGTCGTTAAGGCGGGTTTTGAGCTTGTCCACGGCTTTCTTTAGGTCTATCTGGTGCTCGGTGTAATTAAAGGCAAAAATGTGCATCGTTTCCGTGAAGTGGTCAAAGACTATGTAGAGGTGTCCTACTATGAACTCACTCTCAGGGATTTTAAGCTCATCTGTTTGCGGGGCAAGATGTATGGTGTCACACCTTGCACAGAATTCGTAGCTCAGGTATCCCACGCCGCTTGCAGGAACAGGGATGCCCTTGACAGGAATCTCGTTCTCTCCCGCCACATAGAGCAGAGCGTCCAGTATGTCAGGTTCGTGCAAGACCTTGCTTCCAGGTGAGATTGTCTCTGGCTGTCCTCCCGCGCTTCTTGTCGTTTCCACAGTGAAGGGAACCCTGCGGCCATCGATGATGAAAGCGATTCCCTCATCGTCTTGCAGGATATGGAAGGCTTCTTCCGCCATGAGAATAGAGTAACGCTCTTTTCCTAGGTTAAACCTTGCGCTTTCAAGCACGGCTTTGGCTCCTATTTTTCTTGCCAATGAGAAAGGCGTGTACCTGTCGCACGGAAGGCTTGTATATATGCTGTCTGTCCTCTTTATCATATCGTGTCTCCTTATTATGCACTTCGTTACTTTTTACAGTAACCAGTATATGTCAATGTATTGCTTCTGTCAATAGTTACGCACGGTAAAAAACAGGAACCCGTCATTTTTCTCTTGACAACTTAGGGAAATCTACCTATAATACAATCAGCTTGTAAATAAGCTGATAAACTCTCTCCGATTTGCCCGAAAGGGCAGTGTGGTCTTGGGGTGTAAGCCTTGAGACCACGCCTTTTTTCTGGAATGTCTTGATACAGCCTAAAAAGCTTATTTTCCTCTGCCTTGCTAAAAACTGCCTTATCTGTTATAGTGTTTTCCATGCTTCTTGTTGTGATTCCAACTTATAACGAGATAGACAATATACGCCTGATTGTGCCAGCTGTAATGGCTGTTATTCCCCCTGATGCTTCGATATTGGTTGCGGACGATGCCTCCCCGGATGGAACAGGAGAAGCTGTAAAGGAAATGCAAACGAACTTCCCCGGTAGGCTCTATCTTAAGGAAGGCTCTGGCAAGCAGGGCTTGGCAAATGCTTACATCTCATCATTCAAGTGGGCAATGGACAAGGCTAACGTTGGCGGAAAGGAATTCGATGTCTTTCTGGAGATGGACGCTGATTTCTCCCACAAACCTGAATATATCCCATTGATGCTAAAGGAACTTGATAGCCATGACGTGGTAATCGGCAGCAGGAACATTAAGGGCGGTGCGGTAGAAGGATGGTCTGCCCTAAGAAACTTCATCTCCAAGGGAGGTTCCCTTTATTCCCGCATGGTATTGTCATGTCCGATTAGGGATCTGACAGGTGGCTTTAACATGTGGACACGTAAGGCCTTGGACAGGATAGGGCTTGACAGCATAATCTCCAAGGGCTATTCGTTCCAGATTGAGATGAAGTACAGGGCTTATAAGGCAGGATGCTCCATAAAGGAAATCCCGATAGTCTTTCCTGACAGACAGCGTGGCAAGTCCACGATGGACAAGGGCATTTTTACCGAGGCTCTTAAGGCGGTCTGGAAGATAAGAAAGGAATGTTGCGGCAAACGGAGCAGTCGACAACTGGTGAAAAGGTACATCTTCCTTCATCTGACTTTCCTTGAGTACGCATTTGCCGGAATATTCATGAAGAAGGCGACCCTTTGTGGCGGACTCAACGTCAAGGCCTTGATGTTTTTCTGTACAGGGATAATTCTCTTTGGCGGCTATTCCATCCTGTGGCAGCAGGTGCTCAAGAGGTTTCCCCTTTCGGTTGCAATGGCAAACAAGCCTGTCTGTCTGCTCTGGGGAACTTTGTTTGGCTTTTTCCTTTTTGGAGAGGCAGTGACCTTGCGTTTCCTTATCGGTGTGGCATTTATAGTTACCGGCATAATAATCGTATCCGGGGAAAAGAGAGATGCTTAAAGCCTATCTGGTAATAGTCCTTGCTGTATTCCTTTCCGCTGTAGCTCAGCTGCTTATGAAAAAGTCCGCGGCAAGACCCCACAAATCCATAATCTTTGAATACCTGAACCCAATCGTACTTTCGGGTTATGTGCTTTTCTTTTGCTCAACGGTGCTCAACCTGTATGTGCTAAGCCGTGTAAAACTTGCTGTGGCCTCTGCCCTGACTGAATCCCTGACATTCATATTCGCGATGATTACCGGCCGCATATTCTTCAAGGAGCTGCTGACCCGCAGAAAAATTATTGGTGGGGCGGTAATTCTCATAGGCGTGATGCTCGTCGCACTCTAATCAGAGCTTTGGGCAGAGCGCACCTGCGGCGGCTTTCTTGGGGAAACACTGAATAATCCGAATGCGGATTATTCAGTGTTAACTCCGAAATTCGCAAAGTTTCGTAACACAAAGAGTTACGAAACTTTGACGGGAAACGCTGATTAATGTCTCCTATATTAATCAGCGTTTCCCTGGGTCACGAACTCTCCGCGCCACCTGTCGTCTGCCTTATCCCGCTTGCATCCGCCTGCACAAAACAAAGCCCAAAGAAAAAGCCCCTTCCGACATGATGCCAGAAGGGGCTTTGCTTTTGTCAGTTCAACCCACAGATCCGCATATGCCTGCCCCATAGGGTAGACACATTGCAAATCTACAGATTAGCGTGTGCTAAGCGCACAACAGCCCTACAGGGCTGTATGGACGGAGCCACAGGCTCCGCCCATAGCGAACCTACAGGTTCGCGTGGCAGGTGCGGGCGATAACGTCGTCCTGCTGCTCCTTGGTCAGGTTGATGAAGCGCACTGCGTAGCCGGAAACACGGACGGTGAAGTTCGCATACTCAGGCTTCTCAGGATGTGCCTGGCAGTCCTTGAGCTTCTCAACGCCAAAGACGTTGACGTTCAGGTGGTGGGCACCCCTCTCGAAGTAGCCGTCCATGACGTTGACCAAGTTCTCGGTCTGCTCGTCCTCATTGTGGCCGAGTGCGCCGGGGTTGATGGTCTGCGTGTTGGAAATTCCGTCGAGCGAGTACTCGTAGGGAACCTTGGCGACGGAGTTGAGGGACTTCACGAGGCCCTTGGTCTCCGCACCGTATGAGGGGTTGGCTCCCGGTGAGAACGGCTCGTGTGCCTTGCGTCCGT
>JAFTEK010000103.1 GCA_017453705.1 Treponema sp. | reverse complement strand
GTGCTTGTTACCACAATATTGGATTACAGGAGGATTACGGATACACGGACGCAGTAGTGATTGCGGACACACGGGTATCCTGTTTATCCTTGTCTTTGTTCTTTCCTTGACATTCCCCTTTTGTTGTATTATGCTAACAGTTGTGGTTAGCTTGCTCTAATGCAAGTGTAATCGAGCCAGTGCAAAAGAGTCCGCGACAACTGTGTTGCCAGGGACTTTTGAAACTGTCTCAATCTAGTTTTACAACAGCATTATGGAGGAAAGAATGTCTGAGTTTGACATCAAGAAGATTGTCGGCCGCGAGGTGCTGGATTCGCGCGGAAACCCCACGGTGGAAGTTGACGTTACCCTTGAGTGCGGGGCGTTCGGCCGTGCGTCCGTGCCTTCAGGAGCGTCTACCGGGGAGAACGAGGCTCTGGAGCTTAGAGACGGTGACAAGAATCGTTACTTGGGCAAGGGGGTCCTCAAGGCCGTGGACAACGTGAACAAGGTAATTGCTCCTGCCTTGGTCGGCAAGAACGCACTGGAGCAGCGGGCAATTGACAAGTTGATGCTAGCCCTTGACGGAAGCAAAACAAAGTCCAAGCTCGGTGCCAACGCGATTCTCGGTGTCTCGCTTGCCGTTGCCAAGGCCGCGGCCGATGCGCTCGGACTGCCCCTCTACCGCTACATCGGCGGTACGAACACCTATACCCTGCCTGTACCGATGATGAACATCATAAACGCAGGTGCGCACTCAGATGCTCCCATCTGCTTCCAGGAATTCATGATCCGTCCCGTGGGGGCCGAGAGCTTCCGCGAGGGGATCCGCATGGGGACGGAGGTATTCCACGCGCTCAAGGCTGTCCTCAAGGAGAGGGGGCTTTCCACTGCTGTAGGCGACGAGGGTGGCTTTGCCCCTGCGTTGGACGGCACGGAGGACGCGCTTTCCACGATTGTGAAGGCGATTGAGAAGGCCGGATATAAGCCTGGACAGGATGTCAAGATTGCGATGGACTGTGCTTCCAGTGAGTTCTACAACAAGGACGCTAAGGTCTACGACTACACTTGGAAGGAAGGAGCTGGCGGCAAGAAGAGGACAAGCGCGGAGCAGGCTGCCTACCTTGAGGAGCTGGTAGGCAAGTACCCGATAGACTCCATAGAGGACGGCATGGCCGAATGCGACTGGGATGGCTGGAAGCTGCTTACCGACAAGATTGGCGGAAAGTGCCAGCTTGTAGGCGACGACCTTTTTGTGACCAACGTTGAGTACCTTAGGAAGGGAATCGAGCTGGGCTGCGGCAACTCCATCCTTATCAAGGTCAACCAGATAGGCTCCCTGACCGAGACCCTGGACGCAATTGAGATGGCACACCGCCACGGCTACACGACCGTGACCAGCCACCGCTCGGGCGAGACCGAGGACGCGACAATCGCCGACATAGCCGTGGCGACCAACTCCGGGCAGATTAAGACCGGCTCTGCCTCCCGCTCAGACCGCATGGCCAAGTACAACCAGCTGCTCCGCATAGAGGAAGAGCTGGGCGAGCTTGCCGTGTACGGCTATAAGCGGATAAAATAGGGGCGCCGAAAATCCTCGCAAAGCCCTGCGTAAGCTTCACCTTATGCAGGGCTGTATCTTGCCAATGGTTCTATTGAAAAAATCACTGAAAAGCTGTAAAATGCAATAAAATGTCTGATATAATTTTTAGACCCAACGAAAGTAAGCTCAAACAGATAACCGAGATTCGCCAGCAGCTGGCTACCATTAAGGACATTGATATTCTTTTGGAGAACACCCTGACTGCTGCTCGCAAGATTGCCAATGCGGATGCTGGTTCCATATATGACTATGATGAGGCCAAAAACCAGCTCAAGATTCTATATAGCCAGAACGACACCCAGCAGCGTAAGCTCGCTCCCGGTGAGAAGCTTCCTTACGTGTCTTTTATCGTGCCGGTTAATGCCAGGTCTATATCAGGTTACAGTGCATTCAAGAAAACCACCGTTAACATTCCCGATGTGTACAACATGGATGAGTACATAATGGACGGAAACGGTCTTGTCAAGAGGCCTTATAACTTTGACAAGGTTAACGACATAACGACGGGCTATCATACCCAGTCCATGCTTACGATGCCATTCTCACTGTCCAACGGCTCTGTCCCATGCGTTATGCAGATAATAAATGCGATGGACGAAGAGGGTAGGGTGATTCCTTTCAGCAAGGAGACGGAGTTTTACATATCCTATTTTGCGGAGAGCGTCACCCAGGTCTTTGAGCAGGCATATTTCACCAAGCAGCTCATAGAGAGGCTTGTCAAGATGGCTAACTACCGTGACCCGCGTGAGACCGGTGCTCACGTGGAGAGGGTGTCAAGTTTCTCGCTGGAAATTTACGACCGCTATGCCGTGGACAGGAATATCCCTGAGAAGGAGAGGAACCGCTTCCGGGACAACCTTAAGCTGGCCGCAAAGTGCCATGATGTCGGCAAAGTCGCTGTCTCTGACAAGATACTCAAAAAGCAGGGGCTGCTGACTGACGAGGAGCGGGCCGTTATGAAGGGGCACACCTGCATTGGTGCCCAGATATTCACTCCTGTGGAAACTGAACTGGACAGGATGGCCAGGGATGTTTGCCTGCATCACCATGACCGCTGGGAAGGAGGGCCTGTCGGATATCCTTCCGGATTTGACTACAATGAATACGAAGCGGAGACCATGATGCCGACTGACGTTGAGCAGCTGTACTCAGGGGATAAAATACCCCTGGCTGCCCGCATCGTGGCACTGGCTGATGTCTACGATGCACTGAGGCACAGGCGTTACTACAAGGCTGAGTGGTCTCTGGAGGATACGCTTAAGGAGCTTAGGAAGGAAGCAGGGCATCAGTTTGACCCCGATTTAGTGGAAGCTTTTATACAGGTCATAGACCGCATAGAGGCTATCAACAGCGCGATTTCTTAGGTTATTTCTTTTCGGCCATCTTTTTTATGGTCTTGAGCATATCATCCACTTCGTTTTTGTTCAGGACCCTCATTATCTTTATTTTAGCTCCATCCACTTGGAAGGGGGTCTCTTCAGTTCCTGTTCCTATGACCTGTACAAAGGGAGACTTTGGGTTGCCTTCCGCCACATCCACAACCTGGGCAACTTTGCCGTTGGACAGATAGACGTATACACCTATTGGATAGAGGGATATGGTGTAGAGCAGGGCTTTGGTTATTGTCTCGTCATACTGGCGGTTGGAATTTCTCACCAGCTCAATCAGGGCCTCGAATGTTGACCTTTCGTCCCTGTATCCGCGCGGCGCTGATATGGCCTCAAAGGAACATGCGAGCGCGATAATCTTTGCATAGAGCGAAATCTTGTCTCCGGTCACATGGCGGGGGTAGCCTGCTCCGTTCATCCTCTCGTGGTGCTCCAGTACGGCTAGCTGGATGTTGAGGGAGAAATTCGCCTGCTTGAGTATATTGAAGCTTACGATTGGGTGCGTGTTCATCATAACCTTCTCTGGCTGGGAGAGGGGCTTGTCGTTCAAATAGAGCTGGGGCGGCAGCAGAATCATTCCGATTTCGTGGAGCATACATGCTATTGCAAGCTCCACCAGTTTGTCCTCTGGAAAACGCAGCTGCTGGGCAATCGCAATGGAAACTATCGTGCTGCGCAGGCTGTGGTTGACCAGAAAGTTGCTTTCGTTCATCTCCGGGGTTGAGATTATCCTTAGGACATGCCTTCTGTTGCTACGCACGAAGCTTGAAAGCTCGCTCATCTTCTGGATGATTTCCTGTGTCTTGAAGGACTTGTTTGTTGCATAGAATGTGTAAACGGAGCTTATATACTCAGCGAACTGATGGTATGTTACCTTTGCCTTCTCGTATTCTTCGCTGCTTATGGCCGCGCTTTTCTCATTACTGTCAGTCTCTTCCTTGGGGGCGGCGGTGGCTGTTGAATTCTTTGGCTCAGGGCTGATTTTCTTTGAATCGGCCTTCGCCGCCTCGCCATCGCTCATGAAGTCATTTACGTCAACCGTCTCAGTCTTCGCGTCTATGTCAGCGGCCATTTTGCCGGACACGTTCTTGTTTGCGGCACCGGGAGCCGCTGGCTGCGGAACCGGGGCAGCGACCGACTTGTTTCCGCTGGTATAGACCTCATCAAAGCCCCAGTCGGCTAAATCTTTTAGCTGCTCGTCCGTAAAGACGCAGCCAGAGGGGAGTAGTAGGAAATCCTTGTCCAGCATCACATCGGCTGAAAATTTCTGCTCTGGAGTAATCGAATTTGTTTTAACAGCGTTCATACATTCCCTCTATGTCTTTATCGGCATATAACAGACATATTATAAACCGAGTAAGGGCAAAAAGCAACCTTATCCCCTTACCTTACAGTATGGAGCGAATCATGTTTATAAGGGGTGACTCCTGGGCCTGTACTTTCATGCTTTCCTTGAGAGACTCCCTTTCAGCGCTTTCTGCGGCTTGTGTGGCAGGCTCCCCCTCGGCATTCGCGGCAGGCTTTGTGTCCGTGGCTGCGTTGCCGTCCGAGCTTTGTCCCTCGGCGTCATCTGGAACCCTCACAAGCACGATTTCATCCCCGACGTTAAGCACATCGTAGAATCCTTTTTTCTTGTATTCCCCTTCCGAAATCTCCTCGTTTGCCTTGGTCACGGTGAATGTCCCCAGCATGTCCGAGCTGTTGTAGACGACTCCGGTTCCTGTGTCCACGGTCTTTATCTTTCCCTTCTTGACTACATCAAAGACCGCGCCCTGTACTATCCCGTCGCTTTTGCCAAGATCCACGAGAAGGGTATTTGTGGCATTGTCCAGTATGTTGCCGCGTATGGGCAGGATGTCCAGTATTGCCTGACGGAGCCTCCTGAGGGTCTTTGCAAAGCGGTCGTTGCCTGTTCGGTATATATGCAGGTTGGTGGTCTTTGTTCATGTGCGCCCTGAGTAAATCTGGGCATCCAAAGAGAAAGACCTCTCTGTCTCATTCGCCGAAAGGATGATGAAGTAGTCCCTGCCTGATGTGCGGGCCTGATGATATGCGTCCCCATAACCGGAGACGGCGGTTGTCTGAACGTTCACTGCCGTGGATGGAACCCCGGCAAAGATATCACCTGCCGCAAGTGATATTATCTCCTCGACATCGGCATGTAAAATCTGCACGCCGCTGTTCACGAAGTATATCCCGATGTTCCACCGTGTTTTGTCCAGATAGAACGGCTCCACATTCCATTTGTGGGCAAGGTTGTCCCCCATCATGCTTTCAAGGGCCTCTATGGTGTCATCATTCTTTATCTGCTGGGAAGTGCGCTTGACAGTTGTTTTTGGAGTGTTCTCGTCTGTCTGCACGCTTTTCTGCGTCTGCTGGCTGCTTGCGGCCGCCTCGTTCTCCTTGATGAACTTGAGCTGCTGCAAGTACAGCTCGTAAAAGCCGTCC
>JAFTEK010000014.1 GCA_017453705.1 Treponema sp. | reverse complement strand
TGGACTATGCCCGGCCTAACTGAAAGATTCCGCTCAGACTCAGGGGCTTTTTTGTCCTGCTCTATTCTTTCCCTGCCAAGATGATACAGGAGGGCATTCACAAGGGTTCCGTTCCAGTTCCCAGCGGCAGGATGCGTGACCATGCCCTGGGCCTTGTCCACGACACAGACATGGGAATCCTCATATATAATCTTAAGGGGAATGTCCTCTGGCTCTATGTTGTCGGGAACCTTGTCCTCCCAGTCAATATGGATGCTGTCGCCGGGACGAATCTTATAGGACGGCTTCCTCTCTTTTCCGTTGACCACAAGGCGGACAAGGCCGCTCCTGAGATGGCTGCGGTTCATCCCGCCCGGCAGGGAAGCAACATAGCTGTCAAGCCTCACTCCCCCGATATAGTCAGATGGAACAGTGAAGGTAAAGCCGGGCATCTATTCTTCCGTTTCCTTGCCGGCATGATTGTTTTTACGCAAAAGCTCGCCGGCTTCCTCCGGGGTCAGAGGGGTTATTCCTGCCCGGTCACGCTCTTCCTGCTCAAGCCTAGACCTCTCTGCTTTTTTGCGTTTGGCAAGGTTGACAAAGAAATCCGTCAGGCCAATTCCCAGGCCTACGCCGGCAGTAACCCCCACCATCGTCCATATCTCCTGCTTGTTAAAGGCATCCTTGGAACTGAAAGGATTGGGGAAAGTGTCCGTCTTGCCTGAGAAATACTTGTAGCCGCCGTAGCCGCCCGCAACCCACAGGCCGACAAAGGGCATGGCTCCCAGGCTCACAATCTCCCCGCGCCTGAGGTCTTTTGCCCACTGGGGAAACTCATCCTCCCCATAGGGGACGGCCTCGCTGTCATTCTCCAGAACAGGCCCCAGGTCAACAGAAGGCGTATCCTCAGAAGCATTACCCCCGCTGTCCGCAGAAAAGGCGGATGCAGAAAAAAGGAGAAAGAGCATGAATACAGCGGAAAGCCGCCTCAAGTCAGATGCCTCCCCAAATTTTCACTTCCTTCCCTGCAAGCTTCCACAGGGCCTCTATAAGAAAGTAATCCCCATAAACGGTTGATATGCCATGCTCTCCGCCGCTGAACGAAGTGCTGCAGCCAGCAAGAAGAGAGTCCTTGGAATCGTCCAGGCAGAGCCTGTTTTTAACCAGGGCTTCCAGCATTTTGACCGCGGCCAGGAAAAAAGCCTCAGCATACTGGCAGTCCAGCTTGCTCAGCTCTATAAGGCCGCATGCCGCGATTGCCGCCGCGGAAGAGTCCTCCCATTTGCAGTCAGAGGACTGGCAGAAGTCCACGGGGATAAGGAAGTCATCTGGAATTTGCGACAGGAAGTAGGTCGCGACATGCTGGGCACCCTCCAGATAAAAGTCCTCCTTGCTATGCAGGTAAGCCAGCGTCATACCGTACAAGGCCCAGGCCTGGCCTCGCGTCCAGCTGGAAGATTCTTCCATGCCGCTGCCGGCATAGGATTTTATGAATTCCCCGCTCTTGGGGTCAAACTCAGCTATGTGGACGGCAGAGCCGTTCTCCCTTATAAAATGGGAAAGCACCGTATCCACATGCCTGTTGGCCACGGTGCGGTACCTCCAGTCCCCGGTTGCACGGGTTGCCCAGTAAAGCAGGGGCAGGTTCATCAGGCTGTCTATTATGGCCCAGCCTGCACGGGTCTTTTTGCCCTCCTCGTTCCAAGCACGGATGAAATTCCCAAGGCAATTGAACCTTCCGGCAAGGTTGTCAGCAGCCAGGCGGAGACGATTGTAAGAAGCCGCGCTCTTGGTAAGGGCAAAGGAGGCATAGGCGGAAGGGAGCCAGCGGAAGCCTGAATCCTGATCCATAGACCGGTAATCCAGAAAAACCCTGTCCATCTCCTTTTCCGTCCACTGGGCAGCTTCCTTAAAAAGAGCTTTTTTTGTCAGGGAATAAAGCTGCCAGTTCACACCAGCCCAAAAACCGCAGGTCCAAAGCCCAATCTTATCCTTGGAGCAGTCATCCCACACACCGTCCTTGGCGACACATGGAATTTTCCCCTTGTTTCGCTCAACGACGCGCTCCATTTTCAGGGCTATCTTCCCTGAAAGACCTTCGGCCCACTTTCCATAAGACTCATCTATCTCAGCCATAAAAGCCCCCTACATCACCCTCGGCCCAAAAATTGCAGTCCCGATCCTGACCATCGTGCTGCCTTCCTGGACAGCAATCCTGTAATCCCCGCTCATCCCCATGCTCAGCTCAACTAGCGGCAGGGACGGAAAGTCCTTGGCAAGCCTCTCCCTAAGCAAACGAAGGCTGGAGAAGGACTTTCTGACCAGGGGCTCATCATCAGTGAATGGAGCCATGGTCATAAGGCCGGAAGGAATGACGTGCGGGTACAGACCCTTGGCGCAGTTCTCAAGGGATGCGTACAAGTCCTTCTCATCCGTATATCCCGCCTTGGATTCCTCGCCTGTATGTATCTCAAAGAATACTTTAATTGTCTTTCCGCTGGCAGCGCAACGCTTCTCTATCTCGGACAAAAGCTCCTCCCTGTCCACGGACTGGATGCAGGAGGCAGCTTCCACGGCCTTTTTGACCTTGTTAAGCTGCAAGCTGCCGATTATGTGCAGCTCAGGCTTTTGCGCTGAGCCGGCAGCAGCCAGGCGGGCGGATATATCAGCGAACTTGGCGCAGGCTTCCTGAACCCGGTTCTCCCCAAAGAGAAGCTGGCCGGCATCTATCGCGGCCATGACCTCGCCGGCACTGTGAAACTTGCTGACAGCACAGAGCTTTACACTGCCGGCATCACGCCCCGATTCTCTTTCCGCATCCGCCAGATCGGAAAGCACCCGGCACAAGTTTTCCTTTATCCTAGAACCTATGTCTTCTTCCATCAAAAAAGCCTTCTACAATAGAACTTACTTATTCTATCACACTAAGGGCGAACTGAAAAGAGAGCATCCGCAAGGGAGGCGAACTCTTCCACGCACAGATTTTCCGCCCTCTCCCCTTTTGAGACACCTGCCCGTTCAAACAAAAACTCCGCATCCACCCCGGGGGGCAGCAGGGGCTTTATGTTGTTGAGCAGGGTCTTACGCCTTTGGGAAAAGAGGGCGTGCACAAGATTCACGAAAGTCCTCTTGTCCTGAACCTGCACGCTCTTCTTCCTGGGAGTAAAAAGAACCGCCTGGGATGCCACATTTGGACGGGGCCAAAAGCAGCCCGGCGCCAGATCCACGCAGGCCTTCACGTCATAAAACCACTGGCAGAGAATCGAGAAAGAGGAGTTGTCCTTGCTGCCAGGCCTGGCCCTCATCCTGTCCGCGACCTCCCGCTGAACCGTGAACACACAGCGGGTAAAACAAGAGCCTCCCGTGACTGTATCGGCAATAAAGGTTGCCGCTATATTATAAGGAAGATTTCCAAAAAGCTTGATGCATGAGGAATCCTTTCCACAACGGGAAAGCTCGCCCTTCCAGTTCTTGAGCACATCCCCGGCCACTATACGGAACGAGCCGTCACCAGATTCTTGTGCGAAATACCTTTCAAGCAGTGATATGAAGCCCCTGTCCAGCTCAAAGGCAGTAAGCCTGGCCCCCTTCTCAAGCAGGAGGCCGGACATGGCTCCCAGACCAGGCCCCACCTCCCAGACATCCTCTCCTGGAACAACAGACAAAAGGCTGACAATCTTATCCCTGGCATCGGGGCTGGTCAGGAAATTCTGCCCGAACCTCTTTTGCATGGCAAAGCCTTTCTCATCGAGAATTTTCTTAAGTGCCTGTGGTGAATTGTAATCCGGGCAGTCCATTGGCAGATGATAGCACAGAGGTGAGAATCTTGCAAGGATTTGACACGCTTGTATTTTGCCATTATACTATTTAGAACATTCAGATGCAGACCGACCGTGATGCACGCTAGGTGCGCGGAAGGGAACTTCGACCACCACCCCATGCGCAGGTACATGTGCACCATACGGAAAGGCTTTTTTTAGCCAACTACGGAAGGGCGGTGATATGCCGGAGCCTGTTTCAAAGAGTCCACGGCAACACGTTGCCT
>JAFTEK010000102.1 GCA_017453705.1 Treponema sp. | reverse complement strand
ATCACCAAGATGAAAGAAAAAAGGCAGAACGTATACGAATACTCATTCGAAATGCAGCAGAAGAGGCAGAAGAGGACAAACACAATACTGGCTCTGATGCTGGGAATATTCCTGTTTCTGACCATATTCCTTAATTTCGTCATGTTTCCCATCCACATAAAATCAGATACGATGGAAGACGGGCTTACAAATGGCGGTATAGCTCTCGTCTGCCCCCTTATAAAAAGCCCCGAAAGAGGGGATCTTTTCTTCATATCGCGTATGGACGGATATAAGAATTCCATATTGCAATCGGCAATCGAATCCTTCATAAACTTCTTTACCCTGCAGAAAATCTCCCCCTTCTCCAAGAGCGAAAAAATAAGCGGGCAGCCGATGGTTCGCAGGGTTATCGCCCTGCCGGGAGACAGCATATACATGAAAGATTTCGTCCTGTATATCAAGCCTGCTTCCAGTGCGCTATACCTGACGGAATTTGAGCTTTCAAAAAAGTCATACAACGTCCAGATTTTCTCTATTCCAGCGGAATGGAACAATGTCGGAGTTTCCGGGGAGCTTGAAGAGATGACCCTTGGGGACGGGGAATATTTTGTGCTTGCAGACAACAGGGTTGAATGCCTCGACTCAAGGCAATGGGGGCCTATAAACTATGGCAGGTTACAAGGACGGGTTCTGCTCCAATACTTTCCCATCAACAGCATAAGGACATACTGAACGCCCTACATAAGGCATGAAGCCCCAAAGAATCTATATACATATTCCCTTCTGCCACTCAAAATGTGACTACTGCGACTTTTTCAGCCTAGGCGAAAGAAACTCCGTATCCTCCCAGTACATAGATGCCCTGCTCCAAGAAATAGCATACCACAAATCCAGACATGGGATTGACACATTCATCAGCGTATATATAGGGGGAGGCACCCCCAGCCTCCTATCCCCACGGCAGCTTCACGCCCTGCTTCAGGCCACATGCAGGGATTCCGGCCAAACACAGGAAGTCACCGTGGAGATGAACCCGGAGAGCCTTACAGAAGAACTACTGGGGGCTTTCGGCAGCTGCAGGGCAGCAAGGAAAAGACTTTCCCTTGGGATACAAAGTCTTACTCCAAGGCCGCTAGAGATTCTTGGGCGGCATTGCAGCCCGGACAGGGCAAGGGCTGCTCTTTCTTTGGTAAAAGAGGTATGGAAGGACGAGCTTTGCCTGGACTTGATGGCAGGCCTCCCTGGACAGACTGAGGCAGAATTCACGGCATCCCTTGAAGAATGTCTTTCCTACAATCCAGACCACATTTCCTTGTACAGCCTGACCGTCGAAGAAGGCACTTCCCTGCACAGAAAAATACAAAACGGACAGATAAGCTGGGACGAGGATAATGCCGACCGGCAGTGGCTTGAAGGCAAAAAAATCGTAGAAGGCGCGGGCCTTGTTCAATACGAGGTATCAAACTTCTGCAGACCAGGACACGAGAGCGCCCACAACATGGGCTACTGGAAGCAGGAGGACTACATCGGGGCAGGAAGCGGGGCAACAGGAAGCCTGTATTCTTTTAACGGAGAGCCGGGCCTCAGGTGGACCAACAGCAGGAACATACAATCCTACATCAAATTCTGGCTGTCGGTCAAAGGCGGGCATCTGCCAGAGGATGATGAGATACCGAGGGAAACTGAAGAGCTGACATTGGAAACCGAGGAACAAGAGTTCTTGATGCTGGGACTTAGATCGGCAGCTGGGATAAAGTCCGGGGAATACAGGAAAAGATTCTCCTCTCTGGAACCCTGGAGAGGAAAGCTGGAGTCACGCCTTGGTGTGGACAGAGGAACATGGCAGTGGTTCTCCCGCCTGGAAGGTATGTCCAAAGACTGCCTTATAGAGCCTGATGGAGATGGGAACCGCTATTCATTCAAGGGAAAAGCCCTGTCATTCTTGAATACCTTTTTAAGGCACTTGACTTAAAAAGTAAAAACAAGCATAATATCCTATAGAAATTTTAAGGAGTCCTATCGTGCCTTGTGGTAAGAAAAGAAAGCGCGCAAAGATTGCTACACATAAGCGAAAGAAGATGCTTAGGCGTAATCGGCATAAAGCAAAGTAAGCATGTAGCATTTTTGCTCCGAAAAGACGGATGCGTATTCCTGAGATACCTTGTGCACAAGAAACTCACGGAAAGCTTTCCGTTAAATCGGCCGGGATTTTCCCGGCTTTTTTTATATGTGAGGAAACGGATTGCTCCTACAGAACATCAATTCGCCTGACGACCTGAAAAAGCTAGCCCCCTCCTCCTTAAAGCTCCTCTCACAGGAGCTGCGGGATGTCATCATCCGGACTGTAGGAAAGAACGGAGGACATCTTGCAAGCAACCTTGGAGCTGTGGAACTCACAGTCGCCTTGCACCGGGTGTTCAACAGCCCTCAGGATGCGATAGTCTGGGATGTGAGCCACCAAAGCTACTCCCACAAGCTTTTGACAGGCCGCTACAAAGACTTTCCCGGCATAAGGCAGAAAGGTGGAATCTCCGGATTCACCAGGATAAGCGAAAGTCCCCACGATTACTTTGACGCAGGGCACGCATCATCATCGATATCGTCCGCGCTGGGGCTTCTTTCCGCATGGAGGCTGCAAGGCCGGAATGACAAGGTTGCAGTCGTCATAGGAGACGGGGCACTGACCGGTGGCATGGCATACGAGGCCCTTAACCACGCCGGGCAGCTCGCCAAGAACCTGATTGTAATAGTCAACGACAACAAGATGTCCATAAGCCCAAACACAGGCTCCGTCTCCCGCTATCTGTCACAGCTCACGTCCACGGCCGGATATCAGAACTTCCGCTACAAGATAGACAGGCTCGTTGATGACATTCCATACATAAACCGCAAGCTCGGAAAATTCATATACAGGTTCAAGCGAGGCCTGAAGGGTCTGCTGCTCACAAACAACCTCTTTGTAGACCTGGGATTTGAGTACCTTGGGCCGCTGAACGGGCACAACATCCAGCAGCTGGAGAGGATGTTCCGGCGGGCAATGAAGATGAACAGGCCTGTCGTCATCCACGTCATAACAAAGAAAGGCAAGGGCTACAGCCCTGCGGAGCATGACCCGGCCACATTCCACGGAGTCGGCCCGTTCAGCATAAGCGACGGACTTGTGGAGAAATTCGACACGGTGAGCTTCACCGAAGTTTTCAGCCGCAAGATTGTGGACATGGCCGCCGAGAACCCAAGGATATGCGCCATAACCGCGGCAATGTCCAAGGGCACAGGCCTTGACGCATTCTCAAGGCGCTACAAGAACCGCTTCTTTGACGTAGGCATCGCGGAAGAACATGCCGTCACTTTCGCAGGAGGCCTTGCGGCCGGGGGCATGGTTCCGGTGGTCGCGATATACTCAACATTCATCCAGCGATCCGTTGACCAGATAATCGAGGACATAGCCCTGCAGAACAGGCACGTAATCCTTGTGTTTGACAGGGCAGGCGCGGTTCCCGCTGACGGGGAGACCCACCAGGGAATATTCGACATAGCCCTGCTACGTCCCATCCCCGGCATGACACTGATGACAGTTTCCAGCGAGAAGGACATGGAGCTGTGCCTGGACTGGGCAGTGACCCAGACCGAAGGCCCAGTCGCAATACGCTGGCCCAAGATGTCCTGCCCCTCCGAGATTCCCGCCTTTGCCAAGCCGGTAATGAGCGGAAGGGGCATACTGGTCAAAAGCTCGGACTTTGCCCCCACCCTAAGCGTAGAACTTGAGGACACAGACACAAGGCGGAAACGCAGGAAGCCCTCCAACATCCTGCTCGTATGCACAGGCAGCATGTACAGCGAGACGCAGACAGCGGCAAGACAGCTCCTGCTAGGAGGATCCGGAGCGGACATATACATACTGCGTTTCCTAAAGCCATTCGACGAGAGCTACTTCATCTCCATAGCGGAAAAATACGCGGCCATCGTCTTTATTGAGGATGGGGTTCACATCGGAGGAATGGCAGAATACCTGGAAAGCCTCATAAGCAGGGACAAAAGGAGGGGAAGCAAGGCAGCCACCGCGGTCCTGTCCTTCCCCGACCACTTCTTAAGCAACGGGAACAGGGAGCAGATACTTGAGGAAGCACTTCTAAGCCCAGGCCATATAGCAGCTACGGCACAAGGCCTGGCACACGACTTTCAGGATAAATCAAAATGATGCAGCTTAATCTTTCTGGCAGGGACATCAAAAGCCCCCGCCCCGCCCTCATAATGGGAATAGTCAACGCCACACCTGACAGCTTCTACGGCTCAAGCAGGGGGGGGGCGGAACTTGCCCTCCGCCTTGCGGATGAAGGGGCTGACATAATCGACATCGGCGGGGAATCAACAAGACCCGGCTCATCCTACATCGAGGATCAAGAGGAAATACGCAGGATTGTTCCTGTCATAGAGCAAATAAGGAAAAAAACAGATATTCCCATCTCGGTGGACACAAGGAAGCGCAGCGTAATGGAGGCCGCATGGAACGCAGGGGCAGACATACTTAATGACATATCAGCCCTGGAGGACGATGAGTCACTCGCCCCGTTCGCCGCGGAAAAAGGACTTTCGGTGATACTAATGCACAAGAGGGGCATTCCCTCCACGATGCAGGACAACACAAAATACGATGATGTCCTTGAACAGGTCAGCAGTTACCTTGAAAAGCGGGCGGATGCAGCTCAGGCGGCCGGTATAAAGGCAGAAAAGATTATCGTGGATCCGGGGATAGGATTTGGCAAGGGTCTTGACGAGAACAAGGCCCTCATCTGGAACTGCGGCTCACTCTGCAAAGGCAGATACCCTGTCCTCATGGCACTGTCCAGGAAGACATGCATAGGCATAATGGTAGGCGAAGAAGGCGGAAGGGCTGACAGCGACGGAAGGCTGTACGGGACCCTTACGGCTGACTTGATTGCCGTCATGAGGGGCGCGTCTTTGCTCCGCGTCCACGATGTCAAGGCTTGCCGTAATACCCTTGACGTGCTAGAATCATTCAGAGGGATAATGTGAACTTTTTTTCTGTCTTGGGGCATTTTTACACCGCTTATCTTAACCCTGTCCTCGACATACTGATAATGACCTTCCTCCTGTACTGGGCATACAAGCTCGTCATCAGGACAAACGCAATCCAGGTTCTGAGGGCAGTAATATACTTCGCGATATTCTACGTGGCTGTGGTCATAATCCTCAAGCTAAAGACACTGAGCTGGCTGCTCACCATAACATGGCAGACCCTGTTGATTGGAGCCATGATAATAATGCAGCCGGAGCTAAGGAAAATATTCCTTAAGCTTGGGCAAACCGACTGGTTCCTGCTGAAGGGCAAGAAGAAAAACACCTACGTGGATGCAGTCCTTGTGGCCGCATGCGAGATGGCCAAGCAAAAGCGGGGAATGCTAGTCGTATTCATGAAATCATCCAAGCTTGAGCAGCAGATAGCAAGCGGGCAGAAGCTCAACGCTGACCTGACGGCAAACCTTCTCATAACTATATTCGTCTCAGACACGCCGATGCATGACGGGGCATGTATAGTACAGGGAGACAAGATTATAGCGGCGGGATGCTTCCTGCCTGTCAGCGAGAACTATGACATAAAGAAAACATACGGAACCCGGCACAGGGCAGCCCTGGGACTGAGTGAACAAAGCGACGCGGTGATTCTGGTTGTAAGCGAGGAGACAGGAGCCATAAGCCTGGCCTATGACTCTCAGCTCCACTATGACCTTCCAATGGAAACCCTCACAAGAATCCTGGAAAAGAAGCTGGAAATCAAGAAAGAGGATCGCAAGATAGAGGATTAGCAAGATGAACAAAAGCCTGCTGCGAGAAAAAATAGTCAACAACTGGAAGGAAAAGATTCTCTGCTTTGTCATAGCCATAGGCATCTACGCCATCTACCAGACCCAGAGGTTTAAAAGCGAAGAATTCACAGTACCCCTCAAAGTCAAGGCTCCGGGAAACCTCACGGTAAAAAGCGGCTACCCCGTTCCCCAGTACGTGACAGTCAGCGTAAGGACTGACAAAGATGAGCTTGCAGGAATTTCCTCAAGCAATATGGAGACCTATATAGACCTAGGCAGCGTCTCAGCGGAAGGCAGCTACGATTTCATCGTGAACGTACAGCCGGACAGGAGGCTTTCGGCCCTTTCACCGCTGGAAATAAGCGTTCACCCACAGAAGATATCTGTGGAAGTCGAGGACGAGATAGTGCGCTACGTCCCGGTCACTCCCCTCATAGCGGACGAGCCGGCACACGGATACGAGAAAGGAAATGTATTCGTCAACCCCGCGAGCGTGATGATTCAAGGCCCCAGGAGCGCAGTGGAAGGCCTCACTAAGGTGCAGACAGAAAAAGTAAGCCTTGAGGGAGCCACGAAGGACTTCAGCACGGAAGTAGGCTTTTCAAACCTAAGCTCCATGGCCCAGATATCCCCTGAACAAAAGGTCACGGTGAATGTCGGCATAAATCCCGTGATAACGACAAGAACCGTAAAAGGTATAGAGATAAGCTATGAGAACATCCCTCCAGGCATTGAGATCCTGTATTCAACGCAGCTGGTTGATGTCACTTTCCAGGGGGAGCAGCT
>JAFTEK010000101.1 GCA_017453705.1 Treponema sp. | reverse complement strand
CGGGCAAGGGTGCTAAATCATTTAAAATCGAAGCCAAGAGGGAGGATAAGACATTTCCCCTTAATTCCTATGAGATTGCTTCCCAGGCGGCAGGTCCTGTTTTTGACGCAGGGATTCTTGCCGTGGATGTGCATGACCCGGATATCGTGATACGGGTGGAGCTGCGCGACCGCTGCTATGTGTACGCGGAAACACGCAGGAACGGCGGAGGCTATGGGGAAGGCGGGCACAGGGGACTTCCTGTCGGAGTGAGCGGCAAGGGGGTGCTTTTGCTTTCTGGCGGGATAGACAGCCCTGTCGCTGGCTATAGGATGATGCGGCGGGGAATGAAGGTTGAATGTGCCTATTTCCATTCATATCCGTATACATCCAAGGAGGCCGAGGACAAGGTTCATGGCCTTGCAAGGATTATAGCTGACTACGGTGTGGACACCCACCTGAATGTGATTCCTTTTACCGACGTGCAGATGAAGATAAAGGCATCATCCCCTAAAGAGTACACGACGCTTATGCTCAGAATCTGCATGATGAAGGCCGCCAATATGCTTGCTTCCAGGGTCAACGCTAACTGCATCATAACAGGTGAGAGCCTGGGCCAGGTGGCCAGCCAGACTGCTGAAAACCTGGCGGTTACTGAAAGCTTTGCCGAGCACCCTGTCTACAGGCCTCTCATAGGTCTGGACAAGGAGGAGATAACGGCCACTGCTGTCAGGATAGGGAGCTTTGAGACTTCAATCCTGCCATACGAGGACTGCTGCGTGCTTTTTACCCCCCGCCACCCTGTGCTTAAGGCCAAGATAGAGGATGCCGGGGAAATCTACCGGAGGCTGGACGTGGACGGCCTTATACAGAAAGCCTTTGATGAGCGCAAGATATTCCGCTATTCCCTTAGGGATACGCTTGGATCCCGCTTTGCGACCAAGGACTTCGTGGCCCAGGACGGGGAATGTCGGGGGCATCTGCACGATGGGCAGGGGGGAGACAAAGAAGGCAAGTGATGAGGTTGACGTCTTTGCCGGCACGGATACTCCTGTTGAGCCTCCTTTTCCTTATTGTTCCTGTATCATGCAAGAAGACTCCAGCTAGGAACGGCAGGACGGCCACATTGAGGGACAAGGCTGTTGTACAGGAGCGCGGGATTGAATGGTCTGATGATGTCTTCGGCATGGACGAGGCAAAAGCTGCCGCTTTTTCTGTCTCTCCGGTTTTGGAGCAGCTGCCTCTCGCCCATATTGCCGCCTACAAATTTGACGGGAAGGCCGGGGTCTTTCCCTTTTTGGAGGGCTTTGCCAGTCTTGATACGAGTGACTACAGCGATGCCTCCTTTGCCGCATTGGACGGTTTTTGCCTTGCCCTTGAGGAAGGAAAAGGGGAGGATAGCTTTATGGACAGGGGCTTTTTGTATACACTGGCTTTGTTCAAGTATCAGGCGGGGTTTTCTGGCAAAAGGAAGGCGGTTTCCCATGTGATAGGCAGTCCCATTCTGAAAGAAGGTGAGAACGCTTCCATGCAGTGTCCTGTCCGCTTTGTGCTTTCAGATGGGGATAACTGCGACGTATATGTTTATCTTGTCAAGTCGGTCTCGGACTGGAAGATAAACCAGATAGATTTCATGAAGGAAAAGACGGAGGAAGGCTTATGAGCGAGGAAGGCGAGCTTAATGAGATGGAGAGAAATATGGTCCTCCAGTACGTGAAATCTCAGGATCCCCAGATGACCGTCGCCCTTGAGCAGGGAAGCGTTGACAGCGGGGATTCCCCTGTGTTTCCCATCGGTATTCCGGGAGCCAAGCTTTCTGTCTTTCCCAACGGTGCTTTCGTGTTTGATTATTCCATAAGGGCGTTGGAGCCTTTTGTGGACAAGAAGGTTCGTGTCCAGTTCTATTACAACCACTTGGGCCTGCATTTCACGAGCCTGCTCCAGCGCACGCAGCAGGGCTATGCCGTTGTTGTTCCTCTCAAGCTTCATAGGATAGGGGAAGTGAAAAGCTACTCCAAGGACGACTTCAGGGCCGTCGTCTCATATACCGTCAATGGCCGTCAGGCAGTGGAGCTTCCTTGTGTGCCTGACAAGGAATTTGACCTTTTTTCCAGACCCTCATGGAAGTCTGTTGAGAGCTATATGCATTCCGCGGTCCAGCAGTATTACGAGAGGTTTGCCTATGACCTTTCCCCCAGGGAAGGTGAGGACATCTCATACCTCATCTCGGTGTGCCGTTACATAACGCGGCCGCAGGAAACGGAGTCCGTGGAGGGAACCGCAAAGCCTTATGACATTATCTACATAGACACTTCACGGATAATACTCGGAAGCAGGGGAGGCGAGGCATCTCTGCTCAAGATATCATCCGCATACAGGATTGTCTTTGAATTCGGGGTTTTTGCCAACGACTTTTTTAAGCGTGTCATACGTATTGATATTTCCGTCAGCGACATATACTCCGGCAAGGATGGGCAGAAATGCTTTGTCTGCATTTTCTCCGGCATGAAGGCTGAGGACGAGAGGTTTCTTTACGAGAAATTCTCCGGCCAGAGGATGGGCGGGAAATAGGAGAGATTATGGGCGTGACTGGATCATCCGGCGGGCGGGTCGTTTATGCCGATTTGCTTAGGATTATCGCGACCTTTGCGGTCATAGTGACGCATGTCTCGTCGGGTGG
>JAFTEK010000100.1 GCA_017453705.1 Treponema sp. | reverse complement strand
GTACTTGTCCCAGTCAATCGCGATTGCGGGGTCGTTCCATATCAGCCCGCCTTCATCTTCCGGATGGTAAAAGTCCGTGCACTTGTATGCGAACACTGCCGTTTCTGATATAACGCAAAAGCCGTGCGCGAATCCCGCCGGTATGTAAAATGCATTGTGCTTTTCTCCGTCCAGCAAGAGACCGTGGTAGGAACCGAATGTCGCTGAGCCATTCCTTAAGTCAACGGCAACATCATATACCTGGCCGTATACAACACTCACAAGCTTTGCCTGGGGATGTCTTTTTTGGAAGTGAAGCCCCCGGAGAACCCCCTGGGAGCTTGAGGACATATTGTCCTGGACGAATTCTGCTTTTATGCCGGCCTGCTCAAAGTCCCTCTTGCTGTAGCTCTCAAGGAAGAAGCCGCGCCTGTCACCGAATACCTTGGGCGTGATTTCAAAAAGCCCTTCTATATGTGTTTTGTGGAATTCAAAAGCCATGTTTTATCCCCTGACCTCAGCTATATAGCGGAGATAATCTCCGTAGCTGGTCTTGTAGGAAGCTGCCATTCTCAGCATATCGTCCTTGCTAATCCAGCCGTTGGCGAAGGCTATTTCCTCTATGCAGCTGACGTACATCCCCTGTCTCTTTTGTATGGTCGCTATGAAGTTTGAGGCTTCCAGAAGCCCGTCGTATGTCCCTGTGTCAAGCCATGCCATGCCCCTGCCCAGAAGCTCGACGCTAAGATTCCCGTCTTTCAGGTATCCGTTGTTCAAATCCGTTATCTCTATTTCGCCCCTGGCGGATGGCTTGATATCCTTTGCCCTCTGGACAACGGAGCTGTCATAAAAATATAGGCCGGGAACAGCATAGTTTGACTTGGGGCAGGCAGGTTTTTCCTCTATTCCAAGTACCTTGCCGTCCTTTGAGAACTCGACGACTCCGTATGCCGTGGGATCCTTGACGTAGTAGCCGAATATGACGGCTCCCCTGTCTGCGGCGATTTTCCCAGAGGCTTTCTTGAGCGTGCTGGTGAAGGACTGACCGTAAAAGACGTTATCCCCCAGTATCAGGGCAACGTCTTCGCCTGATATGAACTTCTCGCCGACTATGAAAGCATCCGCAAGGCCGCGGGGCTTGTCCTGCACGGCATATTCTATCGTCATGCCAAGGAAGGAGCCGTCAGCGAAAAGCTCCTTGAAAAGCTCTATGTCACGTGGTGTGGAGATTATAAGGACTTCTCTTATGCCGCAGAGCATCAGGACGCTGAGCGGGTAGTATACCATCGGTTTGTCGTAAAGCGGAAGGATCTGCTTGGAAACAGCCCTTGTAATCGGGTAAAGCCTGGTGCCGGAGCCGCCGGCGAGGATTATTCCTTTCATAAGGCTATGATAGCACAAAGGAAGAGCTTCTTCAAGACTGGAAATAAATTCCCTTATACGCTATAATTCCTACGTCCTATGAGAGAAGAGATAGACAGGTCGGTATATAGCCGCATTTATATAGGCAAGCTGGGTGAGCTTACGCTTAAGGGCAGCAATGAGCATTTTTTTGAATGGCAGCTTGTGACCAATATGAGGCTTG
>JAFTEK010000099.1 GCA_017453705.1 Treponema sp. | reverse complement strand
TACAGGTACTTGCCCACGCAACGGATTGCATTGCCGGCCATCTTGCCTTCAGAGCCGTCCAGGTTAAAGAATCTCATTCTGGCGTCAGCAACCCTGCTTGGCTCAATGAGGACAAGAGAATCAGCCCCGATTCCCCCAATCCTGCGGTCACACAAGCGGACGGCAAGGCCTGACGGGTTGCCGACTTCCTGATCCATGGCGTTGATGACGATAAAGTCATTGCCTGTGGAGTCCATCTTGCTGAACTTGATTTTCTGCCTTGTGTCACGCAGCTCATTTATGTCCACAAGCTCCACGTTCATGGCGGAATACTTGGACTTAAGGCAGTCCGCTATCGCGTTCGCCGTGTCAATGGCCGTCAGGCAGGGTATGTCCCTCTCCACAGCCCGCCGCCTCATGCGCACGGAATCTGTCTGGGGATTGCGCCCCTTGGCAGAGGTCGAGATGACATAGTAGACCTTTCCTGTGTCCAAGAGGGTCAGAAGGTTGTCATCGGGATTCTCGTGGATCTTATTCACCACGGTGACATCCATTCCAAAGTCACTGATAGTCTTTGCCGTGCCCTCGGTGGCATAGAGCTTAAAGCCCATATCATAAAACTTCTTGGCCAAGTCGGGTATCTCATACTGGTCAGTCTTTCGGACTGTGAAAAGAACGCCTGGAGCCTCATTATCACCGACAAGGCTTCCCGTGCTGTCCCCCCTTCTGTGGAGCATAAAGCCCTTGGCCGTCGGCCTTATCATCTTGTACCCGGCGGCAATCAGCCCCTTGAATATAGCCTCCTCCCTGCTGGAAGCAAGCCCCAGAACCTCTCCCGTAGACTTCATCTCAGGCCCCAGGTGGGTGTCCACATCCATAAGCTTCTCAAAGCTGAACACAGGGACTTTGACCGCAAAATAAGGCGGGTTACGGTAAAGGCCTGTGCCGAACCCAAAGTCCCTCACCTTCTCGCCCAGCATCGCCCTGGTCGCAAGCTCCACCATCGGAACGCCTGTCACCTTTGAGATATAGGGAACGGTGCGGCTGGACCGGGGATTGACCTCGATTATATACAGGTCATTGTTATAAATCAGGTACTGGATATTGACCAGACCCCTTGTGCCCAGCGCAAGCGCAAGAAGCCTGCTCTGGTCTATAATCTTTTCCCTCATTATGTCATTGAGGTTCCATGACGGATACACGGCGATAGAGTCACCGGAGTGGATTCCCGTGCGCTCTATGTGCTCCATTATCCCGGGAATCAGTATATCCTCACCATCACAGATGGCATCAACCTCAAGCTCCGTTCCCATCATGTATTTGTCAATGAGTACCGGGTTCTCTATTCCCTGTGACAGGATTATCTTCATGTATTCCTTCACGTCATCATCATTGAAGGCGATTATCATGTTCTGTCCGCCCAGCACGTATGAGGGACGAAGGAGTATCGGGTAGCCTATGCGTCCGGCGGAGGCAAGGGCTTCTTCGGTCGTGAACACTGTCTCACCCTTGGGCTTGTTTATGCCCAGCCGGTCACAAAGCTCCTCGAACCTCTCCCTGTCCTCAGCGACATCTATGGAGTCCGCGCTTGTGCCCAGTATGCGGATTCCCTGGCTGTCCAGGAATTTGGTCAGCTTTATCGCTGTCTGGCCACCGAATGCGACAACAACGCCAATGGGCTTTTCTGTATTGTAGACACCCATCACGTCCTCCGGGGTCAGCGGCTCAAAGTAGAGCCTGTCCGAAGTGTCAAAGTCCGTGGAAACTGTCTCAGGATTGTTGTTTATCGTGACGACATCATAGCCCAGCTTCTTTAAAGACCATGCGCACTGGACGGAGGCATAGTCAAACTCAATGCCCTGTCCAATTCGGATGGGGCCTGAGCCAAGGACTATAACAGTTCCCTTGGACGACTTTTTTCCTGCCCGCGCCCTTTCGTCTATGAACGCCGCGGCTTCGTTCGTCTTGTTGTACCCGGCATAGAAGTATGGAGTCTCAGCGTTGAACTCGCCCGCACATGTGTCAACCATCTTGTATGTTGGGCTTACATGGGCGAGCTTTCCCTCTTTGACAAGGCGGGCCGCTTCTTCAGCCTCGCTCAGGATACCGGATGAGCCGGGAATTCTTACGCCAGAAAGCCGCTCAATCACTTTGTCCGTGTAGCCCAGTTTCTTGGCTTCCAGGTAGTCTTCCAGTGAAAGCTGGGCAGACCCGGCCTTTATACTGCCTAAATGCCCCTCCATATCGGAAAGCTTCTTCAAGTGCTCCAAGAACCAGCAG
>JAFTEK010000013.1 GCA_017453705.1 Treponema sp. | reverse complement strand
ATCGGCAAGTATGAGGAGGACAGGGGCGTAAAGGTTGACTGGGAGTGGATGATATATGCCTCCCTGTTTGATCTCCTGCGGAAGATAGCCCTCTGCGACATAAAAAGCCCTGTCCAGCGTCTTATAAAAACCGAATATCCGGATGAATTCATCAGGCTCAATGAGTGGGTTCTTGAGCAGTACAAGAAGCTCATGGATGACCGCGAGCTTTTCAAGCGTTTCACTGTTTACATCGGGAACATGAGCGGAAGCATCCCCTTTGCCGAGGGGCAGGAGGAGACTGCCAGGATTTTTCGTGCCGCCCACAAATATTCGACTTTGCGGGAACTTGAGATGATAAGTCCTGTAAATGAAGCCGCCCGTCTTGAGGGCATCAGAACCCAGATAAACGCTGATTTGCAGCAATACTTGGATTTGCGCGGCCTTCAGATGCTGATAACAAGGCAGAAGGCCTTTGATTTTTTGATGAGGATAGAGCAGCTCAGGTTCCAGACAAGGTGGAACCAGACTCCCAGGGTCCCGCGTACATCAGTGCTGGGGCATTGTTTCTTTGTCGCTGTACTGACCCTTCTCCTTGAGCGTGAAAGTGGCAGGAGGATTTGCAAGGGCAGGTTCTACAATAATTTCTTTTCAGCCCTCTTCCACGACCTGCCTGAGTCTGTTACACGCGACATCATATCTCCTGTCAAGCAGGCTACATCGGCTCTTCCCAATGTTGTCAAGAACATAGAGGATTTGATTGTGGCACAGGAGCTGGTGCCCCTGATGGATGATTTTTACAGGGATGAGGTTCTTTATTTCACTAGCGATGAGTTTTCCAACAGGGTTATGCTCGACGGCCGCGTTGTCCATGCCAGCTGGGAGGATCTGAATGATAAGTACAACGAGGACTCATTCTGTCCTGTGGACGGCCGCCTCGTCCGACTTGCCGACCACTATTCTGCCCTGATGGAGGCAGATCTTTCCATAAAGCACGGCATAACCAGCCGACACCTTGTTGACGGCAGGATGAACCTTCTCAATGCTTATCCAAAGGGAACCGTGATAAACGGCATAGACGCATACGAGCTGTTCCACGGTGAAAACTGACTTTTAGAGGGAAAAAAGCGGAAATTTCTTTGAAAGAAATGCTAGAACTCCTACAATCCTCTTGACACTTTTACGCATTTCCTGTAGCATATTTTTCATCACAAGCCGCTATAGCTCAGTTGGTAGAGCACGTGATTTGTAATCTCGGGGTCCAAGGTTCGAGTCCCTGTGGCGGCTTCATGAGTTAATTCTGGGGAGTTTCCCGAGTGGTCAAAGGGGACAGACTGTAAATCTGCTGCCTCGTGCTTCGTAGGTTCGAATCCTTCACTCCCCATTGATATAAGCCCCTGCATTATGCGGGGGCTTTCTTTTTACATGCAGGCAAGCAAGGAAACTATGGAAGAACATTCTCTTGACTTTTTCATGGACTGGCTGGATCTCTATCTGAACTTTGAGCGGAATCCCAAAAAAGGCATATTCTGGCTGGACACGATGGAATTCTTCACCGGGCTTCTGGGGCATCCTGAGCGAGCCTACCGTTGTCTTCACGTGGCTGGTTCCAAAGGAAAGGGTAGTGTTTCCATGATGGCGGCCTGTATCCTGGAGGAGGCAGGTTTTAAGGTAGGCCTGTACACATCCCCGCACATAACAGATTTTCGCGAAAGGGTTGCTTTGCCTCATTCATTTCTCCCCGCCCAAATTTATGTTGACTCTGCCCGCCAGCTGATGGAGCTGGTGGATTCTGTGGCTGATGACAATCTTCCTGCCGGCAGGAGGCCTACTTGGTTTGAGCTTGTTACCCTGTTCGCGATGCTATGCTTTAAAAGGGCGGGGCTTGACTGGGTTGTATGGGAGGTGGGGCTTGGAGGCAGGCTAGATTCCACGAATGTAGTTAGGCCTGAGTGCTGCATGATTACGGCAATCGAGCTTGAGCATACGGATTTTCTGGGCGATACTTTGGAGAAGATTGCGGGCGAAAAGGCTGGAATCATAAAGCCGGGTGTTCCTGTCCTTGTGGCTGCCCAGCAGACAGAGGGTGTCAGGGAAGTATTCTTGAAAAAGGCCCGTGAATGTGAAAGCCCGATAGCTTTCTGCGACCAGGTATCAAGCCCTTCTTTCCTAGGCTACTGCCGGGAAGGGGAGGATGCCGGTATGTCAGTGAGCATATCCTCGTCCAAGTTCTCACGTTCTGTTAATACGAAGCTCAGGCTCCTGGGCCGCTTTCAGGCTGACAATGCTGCGCTGGCCTGCCTTGCGGTAAAGACTGTATTGCCTGGTATTGATGAGGGGGTTATGGAAAGGGGGCTTTCCAAAGCCGTCCTTCCGGGACGCTTTGAGCTTGTCTTTCCTGTGAAGGGCTTTGGCAATATCCCTGTGATGGTTTTGGATGGAGCGCATACCCCCAGGAGCGTGGCTTTCACGATGGACAGCTTTAAAAGCCTTTACGGAGTAAATGCTGGCGGGACTGGGATAAAGCCTGTTCTTTTGTTTGCCTGCGCAGCGGACAAGGATGTGGAGGATATAGCCCCTCTCTTCAGGGACTCATTTAGCACTGTGTTTTTGACCAGGCCGGGGCAGGCAAAGGCCTCTGACATGGGGCGGCTTGAGAAGGCTTTTGCGGCTGCCGGCATGGAATACCGTTCCGACCCGGATTATAATGCCGCCATACAGGATTCGCTGATAGAGGCCGACTTGAAGGGGCTGCCTCTTTTGGTGACAGGCTCCTTCTACCTGCTGGCAGAACTAAAGAAACATTTATTGTGAGGAAATAATATGAAAAGCATCATCACTTTTATCCTTATGCTCGTCTCGATGGCGGCATTGGACATGACAAGCGACCTTGTTCTCAGGGTCTTTTTCAAGGCCCTCACCAGCGTCCTTTTCGTGCTGACGGGAATCTTTGCGATGAGGGAGAGGAATAGCGGAACTTCATACGCAAAGCTCATTCTCACCGGATTGATATTGGGCTTTGCGGGGGACGTGCTCTTGGAGCTGGCCAACCTAAAGGGAGACCTGTATTTCGTCATCGGTCTTGTGACTTTTGCGCTAGGACACGTATTCTACTTGATAGCTTTCTTTAAAAAGAGCCCTTTCCAGTGGTTCAACTTGATTCCAACTTTTATAGTTATTCCAGCTGTCTTGATTGCCGTTCCTGTCACAAAAGCATTCGAATTCAACCCCCCGGCACTTTATTATGCGGTTCTTGCCTATGGGGTTATACTGACATTCATGGTTGGAAAGTCATTCAGCTACACAGCTTTCAAGGGAAGTACGGCTTTCGTCCGCCTGACAATAATCGTAGCAATCCTCTTCGCCATATCGGATATAATACTGCTGTTTATTCTTTTCTTTAAGCCGGTGCTTGTCTTGGACAGGGAAAACTGCACGAAGATTGTCCTCACGGTGTTCAACCTGCTGACATACTACATTGGGCAGGGGCTGATCGCTTTGAGCTTGCGAAAAGAACCCCGCCTGTAGCTGGGTTCGTGGAGGCGGGAAGCCTTATTCCACGTATATGCGTGGAACCCGCCTTGTTATGCAGCTTGTTATTTCGTAGGAAATTGTTCCTGTTGCCCTTGCAATGGAATCCGCGTCCTGGCAAGCCCCGTCTTCCTGGCTTCCGAATATGACCGCCCTGTCCCAGCGGCGGACTGGCGAGTTTGTTCCCAGCTCTATCATGCATTGATCCATGCAGACCCTGCCACGGACAGGATATCTCTTGCCCCCTATGGAAACTTCCAGGCCTTGTGAAGCCCAGCGGCGGAGCAATCCGTCACCATATCCTATGGGCAGGACCGCTATATCCGTGTTCTCACTGGCGATCCATGTTCTCCCGTAGCTCACGCTCATTCCCTTGGAGAAATGCCTGATGGCAGAAACCTCTGTCTCAAGCGTCATCACGGGCTTTAGGTCAAGAGCTCTGCCTTGCTTTTCCAGATAGTCCCTGTCCACATCGTCTGCGTAGTATCCGTAGAGTATTATACCCGGTCTTACCATGTCCAGCTGCATCTCAGGATGAACAAGGCTTGCCGCTGACGCGCAACAGTGGCGCAGACCGGGATTTAAGCCTTCTTTCTTTATGTTGTCCACCGCTTCCAAGAACCTCTTGTACTGAAGGTTTGTGTATTCTTTTGCTTCCTGGGAAACAACATCGGACATTGCGAAGTGGGTGCATGTCCCTCCGATTGAGAGGTTCCCGCTGTCTTTTATGGCGCGGGCAATCTTTCCTGCTTGCTCCGGCAGGCAGCCGATGCGCCCCATGCCGCTGTCAATTGCAATGTGGACGGTATATGCTGTTTTGCCAAGCTTGGCGGCGGCCTTTGAGAGCATGTCTATGTATTCCTCATCGAATACAAGGGCTGTTATGTCGTTGGCTACGGCTTGTTCCGCTTCTTCCGGGGCACATAGGCTCAAAAGCAGTATGGGGCAGTTTATTCCGGCTGCCCTGAGCTCTTCTCCTTCGCTGACCGTGGCGACGGCCAGGACATCCACTCCCTCGGCGACAAGACGGCGGGAACACTCTACGGCTCCGTGCCCGTATGAATTAGCCTTCACTGCGGCACAAATTTTTACGCCCGGATTGATTAGTTTTTTGATTGCATTGATGTTGTGGGTCAGGTTCCCCAAGTGTATCACAGCCCTTGTAGCTCTCATGGTAGTTACCCATTGTAGCAAAAATGGCTTTTTGTTCAAGTAGTTGAAGTGCCTGCGGTAGTTGAAGGAGAACTTCCAACTCGCTATAATTGTCCTATGGCAGTTGAACTAAACACTGATATAAACAAGACCTTTGCGGCGGCCTTGGAGCGCAGCCGCAAGCTGGAGCAGGAGATTTTGGACAACCCCAAGAAGTTCCGAGTGCTCACCGGTGACAGGCCGACAGGCCGCCTTCATATAGGCCACTATTTTGGTTCGCTCAAGAACCGGGTCCGTCTTTCCAAACTTGGCGTACCCACGATGATACTGATAGCTGATTACCAGGTTCTGACAGACCATGATGCCTTCCAGGAGATAAGTCAGAATACCAAGCAGCTTGTCATAGACTACCTTTCCTGCGGCATAGAGCCCGGACCGGATGTGCTTATTTATCCACATTCCTACATACCAGAGGCAAACAAGCTTATGCTGCCTTTCCTTACATTGGTTTCCAGCGCGGATTTGGAGCGCAACCCGACAGTGAAGGAGGAGATAGCCAGTGGGCTGGAGCGGGGGAACATGAAGACTGTCAACGCCGGAATGTTGACATACCCTGTTCATCAGGCCTGTGACATCCTCTTTTGCAAAGGCAATGTAGTGCCTGTCGGCAAGGATCAGTTGCCTCACATAGAGATGACTCGCCTTATTGCCCGCCGGTTCAATGAGAAGTTCTGCAAGGGCAAGGATGGTGTCTTCCCCCTCCCGGATGCTCTTCTTTCCAAGACACCCGCGATAATGGGCTTGGATGGGAATCAGAAAATGAGCAAGTCCAGGGGCAATGCAGTCATGCTTTCTGCGACCGAGGACGAGACCGCTGCCGTGATAAAGAAGGCGACGACCGACTCCGACCGTCACATAAGCTATGACCCGGAGGGGCGGCCTGCGGTTGCCAACCTCTTGATGCTCATTTCCCTCTGTACAGGGGAAGACCCTGCCGCGATAGCTGATCGGATTGGCGATGGCGGCGGCGGTATGCTCAAGAAGATGCTGACTGAGGCTTTGAATGAGGAGCTTAGGCCAATCCGCGCAAAACGGGCTGAGCTTGAGAAGAACCCTGACTACATCAGGCAGGTTTTGCTTGATGGAAGCCGTGGGGCTAGGGAGATCGCCGTCAGGACGTTGGATGAGGTGCGCCGGGCGATGAACATGGAGATTTGAGGTAATATGGGCAACGACAGCAACAAAAAGCCTGATGACAAGGACGAATTTGACCCCTATAATTTCTTTAAGTTGTCAGTGGACGAGGATGACAAGAAGAAAGACGATGGCGGTAAGGGCGGGGGAGGATTCCCCTTCTGGGGTATACTGATAGCCATTGTAGGAATAATAGGCATACTGAACCTTCTTTCTTCTTCCAGTGTTGAGGGGCAGATTGACTTCTCCAAGTTCAAGAAGCTTGTGGAAGACGGAACTATAGTGCGGGTGGAGATGGATGACAGCACCTTCATAGGTTATGGGCCGAACGCAGCCTATGCCTCTGATTCCAGGGGAAGCACTTTGGATCGGTATTTCGGGCTTTTTCGGGGGCAGTCTGCCAATGACCGCGATGTTTACCGCACGACTGGTGTTCTTATGCAGAGCTTCATAGACCTGCTTGATGACAAGGGTGTTGAATACAAGTTTGTCACAAGGCAGAACTCCTACCTGCTCCAGATATTGTTGAATTTCATAATTCCATTTGGTTTTATCTTCTTTATGTACTGGCTCATTTTCCGAAAGATGGGCGGCGGACTCGGAGGCTCCCTCTTCGGATTGGGAGGCGGGCGATCCCGTGCCGTGGACGAGGGCAAGGTCAAAACACGTTTCGCTGATGTCGCCGGTGTGGATGAGGCCAAGGAAGAACTGGAAGAAGTCGTGGACTTCCTGAAGAGCCCAAAAAAGTACACGGACATTGGAGGCAAGATACCCAAGGGGGTTCTTTTGGTGGGACCGCCTGGAACTGGAAAAACCTTGCTTGCCAGGGCTGTCGCGGGCGAAGCCGGAGTTCCCTTCTTCCGCATCTCAGGTTCTGATTTCGTGGAGATGTTCGTGGGCGTGGGAGCCAGCCGGGTACGGGATCTTTTCAGGACAGCCCGTGAGAAAGCCCCTTGTATCATCTTCATTGATGAGCTTGATGCTATAGGCAAGAGTCGTGTGAATAACCTGGGCGGCAACGACGAGAGGGAACAGACCCTCAACCAGCTCCTTGTGGAGATGGATGGATTTGACAACGAGAAGGGGCTGATAGTGCTTGGGGCGACAAACAGGGCGGATATTCTGGATCCCGCCCTGCTGCGGCCAGGCCGTTTTGACAGGCAGGTTCCTGTTGAGAGGCCTGACGTGCAGGGCAGGGAGGCGATTCTGCGCATCCACTCCAAGAACGTCAAGCTGGAAGATAGCGTTGATTTCTCTTCCCTTGCGCATGGTACTATCGGATTTGCAGGGGCGGATCTTGCCAACGTGGTTAACGAGGCGGCCTTGCTCGCCGTGCGTAACGGCCATACAAAGGTGACTATGGAGGACTTCAACGATGCGATTGACAAGGTTAGCATAGGCCTCAAGAAAAAGACCCGCCGTGAGAACGAGAAGGAACGCAAGCTTGTGGCATACCATGAGACGGGTCATGCAATCGTGGGGGCGTTTACCCCAGACCATCCCCCGGTTAACAAGATAACTGTCATACCCCGTTCTCATGGGGTGGGTGGCTTTACCCAGTATCGTGAGGATGAAGAGAAGCACCTTCAGACCTACAATGACTTAATCATAGAGGTTGATTCCCTGCTTGGCGGACGTGCCGCTGAGGAAGTTGTCTTTAACGAGATTTCCACCGGGGCTTCCAATGATATAAGCCGTGCCACCGGTATCATAAAGAGCATGATAACAGACTATGGCATGAGCGAGAGGTTCCGTAATGTGACGCTGGGCAAAGGGGGCCGTGGCTATGGCGGGCCTCAGGAGCCGGAGCTTGTGCGTGAGTTTAGCGAAGACACCCAGAAATATGTGGACGAGGAGATTGCCCGCATAATGGCTGAACGCTACAGCCATGTCCTTGAGCTGCTCAGGCAGCACCGGGCTTTGCTTGATTATGTGGCTTCCCGCCTTCTTGAGAAAGAGACTATTGATGGCAAGGAATTTGGTGAGATTATCAAGGCAGAGGCTGAATACAAGACCACTGATATGCGCTATCTTAAGGCAAGTGTGATAGATTCCACTGAGGAGCCGGAAGTTCCCGATGACAGTCTTGAAGCCAATCCTGCTGAAGTGACGGCCAGCGAGGAGTCTAAGCCGAAGCGCAGGAGGACGAGCCGTAAGCCTGCCGCTGATGCCGACGCAGCTGCGGATTCTGGGGAAGATAAAACCAAGAAGCGGGGGCGCAAGCCTAAGAAGACTGCTGAAAAGGCTGAGGAGTAGGGGATTATTTATGGATCAGATTATCACAAGTTTTTTGGACACAGACCTCTACAAGTTCAGCATGGGGCAGCTTGCCATGCGTATGTACGGGGATGCAAATGTGGAGTGGAAGTTTGTATGCCGCAACAAGGACGTTCACTTCACCCCGGAGATGGTGGAGGAGATAAAAAGGCAGATAGCCCTCTACTGCCAGGTGCAGTTTAAGAAAGAGGAGCTGGACTACCTTGCTTCCATAAAGTGGCTGGACAAGGGTTACATCTCCTTCCTGGAGGTTTGGCATCCCATGCTGGAGCACTTCATAATAAACACTGACGCGGACTGCGGACTTAACATCAGGACTGTAGGCCCCTGGTTCCTTACGATTTATTATGAGATTCCTGTCCTTTCCATCGTCAACAATGTCTACTTCGCCTACCAGTACAAGGACCGCTACCAGGAGATAGCGGACTCGGCGATAGAGCGGGCTAAGGGAAAGATTGAGAGCCT
>JAFTEK010000098.1 GCA_017453705.1 Treponema sp. | reverse complement strand
GGCTGCCGTGAACATAAACCCCATTCTTTTTGTACTGGAGAAACTCACGAATCTTTTTGGCTCGCTTGTATATGCTCTTTCCCATATAGGCTCTGGTTCAGGCTATGTGGGCATAAGGCTTTTGGATCCCGCCTATTACCTTCAGGACATATCTGTTTCCATAGGGGCTGGCCAGATATTGGCTGTGGCTCTTATGACCTTGTTGCTTTCCCTTCTGGCATCCCTGGTGCCTGCGTTGAAGGCCGGAAGGGAAAGGCCTTTGGATACTTTGCGTAAAGTATGAAATTCGTTATAATGTTGGCTAGGAGTTTTTAGTATGCTTTGCGATTTCTGTAAGGAAAGGGAAGCTGTTATATTCTTGGAACAGATGTCTGGCAACGGCCAGAAGCGAAAGATAAATATGTGCGGGGAGTGTGCGATAGACAGGGGAATCAGTTCTGACCCCAGGAGCATAGAGGCTTCTATAGGCGACTTGTTCAAGGAGCTTGCCAATCTGTCCCGCAAGGCTCAAAGGGAGAGCCGTAGGATGTGCCCTGTCTGCGGGGTAAGCGTGGGGGATATACGCAGGAAGGGACTGGTAGGATGTCCTGAGTGCTATTCGATTTTCAAGGATGATATACGCAAGTACATAATGGGAAAGGGCATAAAGGGAATTTATACCGGCAGTATGCCTGAGCGTCTTGCCAACATGCGCTCCGTCTTGAATGACAGGATGGCTTTGCAGGACAAACTTTCAAAAGCAATTGAGAACGAGGAGTACGAGAAGGCGGCTATGTACCGCGACTATCTGCGTGCACTGGAGAATGTTCCTGTTGCTGACGGCGGGGAGGAAGAATGAATTCCGATTTGACCGCAGACAACCAGGGAACTTGGTATGCTGACAGGGGGGGGGATTGTGATGTAATCCTTTCCAGCCGGATTCGTCTTGCGCGCAATCTTGCGAATTTCCCTTTTCCATCTAGGTTGAGGGGGAACGATGGTGAGAGGATACAATCAATCATAACGGATGCCTTTAACCATTTGGATAACGCTGACGATTTTCAGGCTATATGCGTCAAGGATTTGGACGGCCTGGGCAGCAAGGTGTTGGATGAGAGGGGTATACTGAGTGTATCCGCGTCATCTGATGGAAAAATAGCTGACCAAGAGGTTATTTTGCGTAAGGATGGGAGGCTTGCTTGCACGGTCAACGTCCAGGATCATCTTCATATCGCGTCTTTTGCCGCCGGTCTTGATTTTGACAAGGCGGTTCAGGAGGGAAGGACGGTTGATTCAATGCTCCAGAAGAGGATCCAGTTTGCGGCGAGCTATGATTACGGTTTTTTGACTTCTTCGGTCATGGATGCGGGGAGTGGCATGAGGCTTTCCATAAGGGTGCACCTTCCTTCCCTGTCTGTGCTCGGTAGGATACGTGGAGCTATTCAGGCACTTAGTTCTTCCAACGTTGCTTTCCGTGCCTCGTATGGGGCTGGTACCGGGGGGGCGGTAAGTGGCAATGGTGGCAGCGGCACATCCCTTGGTTCCTATTATGATATTTATACCGTGGATTGTCAGACCGGCTCGGAGTATGACCAGATAGCGTCGATTGTGTCTGCTGGTAAGAAGATTGCGGAGCTTGAGCGTCTGGCACGCGAGGAATGTGGCAAGACTATGGAGAGCGAGGTTCGTAATTGCTTATACAGGTCGCTCGCACTTGCTAAGTCCAGCATTTTCATATCGCTGAGGGAAGGCATAGACATTGTGAGCGGGGTCAAATGGGGGCTGGACATGAACCTTGCATCTGGTATTGAGGATCCAGAGCTTTATGCCCTGTTATTTCGCATACAAGAGGGGCACCTGGAGTACGTGCTCAAGAATGGAAACTTTACGTTCGAGGCGGACGTGGAGGGTAAAAAGCAGAAGGAGGAGGATAGGTTAAGGGCCATAATCCTCCAGGAAGCTTTCAGCAACATTGCATAGGCAATCTCTAAGAACAGGGCTTGCCCAGTTTTAGAGATGCCCCATAAACAATAGGAGTAAAGATGGCTAACGGTAATAACGGAAACAAGGGGCTTTCACCCAGGGCACAGCGTCTGGTCATGGCTCTTGCTGCGGACGAGGCCTACCATCTGGGCAGCGAGCAGCTGGATCCAGAACATGTCATGCTGGCCATGCTCAAGTATGGTGATGGACTGGGCTATCTGGTCATCAAGTCCCTGAGGATAAATGTGCTGACATTGCAGCTTACGATAGAGCAAAGTATGCCTTCCCGCATTCCTGCGACCGAGATATACAACCTGCCTTTTTCTCGCAGGCTTACGGATATCGTAAATTCAGCGGGTACGGAAGCCCAGCTTTTGGGCTGTGATTATATAGGCACTGAGCATCTTCTGCTTGCTATGGTGGCGGAGAAAGATTCCATCTGCCAGCAGTTTTTCAGAAAGGCCGAGATTTCTATAGAGCAGCTCAGGCACAAGGTTCTTGAGATAGAGCGCAAGATACCATCGTCTGCCAAGACCGGGGACTCCGAGTCTACTTTCCGTCCTGCAAACTTCCAGAATCTTTCAGGCGCGGTTCCGCTCATGGCGGACGGTAGCGAGCAGCGTAAGACGAACAACAAGAATTCGATATTGGCTCAGTTCAGCCGTGACTTGACCGAGGAAGCACGGGGGGATGATGCTGACCCTGTGATTGGCCGTGATTTGGAAATCCAGCGTGTTGTGCAGACTTTAAGCCGACGTACCAAGAATAATCCTGTCCTAGTCGGGGAACCCGGCGTTGGCAAGACGGCGATAGCGGAAGGCCTTGCCCAGAGGATAGTAAAGGGAAATGTTCCCAAGGGACTCCTTAAAAAGAGGATACTCTCTCTGGATATGGCTGCCATGATAGCAGGAACCAAATACCGCGGGGAGTTTGAGGAGAGGCTCAAGAGGGTTATGAAAGAGGTCAAGGAGTCACATGACATCATCCTCTTCATTGATGAGCTGCATACGCTCATAGGGGCGGGCGGTGCTGAAGGCACGATGGATGCCTGCAACATGATGAAGCCTGCTTTGAGCCGGGGGGAAATACAGGTTGTCGGAGCCACCACGACCAGGGAATTCCGCAAGTACATAGAGAAGGATGCCGCCCTTGCCCGCCGTTTCCAGAGGGTGAACATAGAGGAGCCGTCCGAGGCGGATACCGTCACAATTCTGGAAGGTCTTAAAGGCCGGTTCGAGGATTTTCATCATGTCACATACGATGATGGGGTCATACCCCTCATAGTTAAGTATTCCACCCGCTATGTCTACGAGAAGTTCCTGCCCGACAAGGCCATAGATATAATGGACGAAGCAGGAGCTTCCAAGAAGATAATGGAAGACAGAAGGCCGCAGGAGCTTGAGGACTTGGAGAATTCCATAGAGGCCTTGAGCGAGGAGAAGCGCGTCCTTGTCCAAAGGCAGGACTATGAGAAAGCCGCGATGGTTCGCGATAAGGTTTCTGATTTGAGGAGACGGCTGGAAGCTTTCAACATAAAATGGAAGAACAACGAGCTTTCTACACGCCGCCTTGTTACTCGTGAAGATGTAAGCCGCATTGTCAGTGATATGACAGGAATTCCTGCGGAACAGTTGGATGACGGCGAGGCAAAAAAGCTTCTTGACATGGAAAAGACTCTACACGAGGAGGTTGTTGGGCAGGACGAAGCCGTTCGTCTGATAAGCGGGGCTGTCCGCCGCAGCCGGGCGGGGGTATCATCGCTAAAACGACCTTTGGGGTCTTTTATCTTCTTGGGACCTACAGGAGTTGGAAAAACTCAGCTAGCCAAGGCTCTGGCAAAGTTCCTATTTGGAACGGAAGAAGCCCTTATTCGTGTGGATATGAGCGATTATATGGAAAAGCATACCGCTTCCCGTCTTGTAGGCGCTCCACCCGGTTATGTAGGGTATGACGAAGGTGGAACGCTTACCGAGAGGGTCAGGCAGCATCCGTATTCCGTTGTCCTCCTTGATGAGATAGAGAAAGCCCATACTGACATATTCAACCTGCTCCTCCAGATGTTTGAGGAGGGGGAGCTTAGTGATAACCTGGGGCATACGGTAAGCTTCCGCAATACTGTGGTCATAATGACGAGCAATGCCGGTGCC
>JAFTEK010000097.1 GCA_017453705.1 Treponema sp. | reverse complement strand
GTATGCTGTCAGGTAGTCCGGCTCTTCTTTCGCGTATGCGGTGTATCCCGCCCACTTGCGCCTGTGTATTCTGTATTCCTCACTGTCGGCCTGCTCCTCAGGCTGCTTTAGCTCATTCCAGGCGGTGGTTGCCAGCTGGTTGGCTTCCTGAAGGTTTGTGTTTACACCCTTACAGGCATCGATTGCAAGGGATGCCCAATAGTGGGACTTGAACCAGCTTTTTTCATCGGCCGCAGAACGGGACATTTCCATAAGTTCTGGAATGGTATAGCTGTGATCTTTCACATAAAGGGGACGGTCATCAAAGTCAGATGCAGAAAAACCATCTGTCCTAATGTTTTGGCTTTTCCATTTTTCAAACTCATCGCTCGCCCTTTTGAATATGGCGGCGGCTTTTTCATCTTTGGGTGCGATTGTAATGGCTCTCTTGGCGTACATATAGGCTATTTCGTAGGAGCCGTCAGCCAAGAAGCGGTTGACATTTTCCAAGTCGTTGTCCAGTTCCAGCGGTGCATTCTCCAGGCTGGAAATTTGCCCCTTCACAATCGGGCGGAATATTTCCTCGTTGAATGAAAGAAGGGCTACAAAGACCAAGGATGTAAACATAACCGTCCTGTAGCGGTCAATCATCGCCGCGGAGAAACGGCTCTTGGAATTATTGGAATTTGCCTTCCATAAGACGGCACAGGCCACAGTAAAACCGCTCAGGAAAATTGTCGGTAGCAGCATCAAGAACCAGCCAAGGCCACGCATTATGCGGTAGTCAGACACTGACGTCTGTATGAGCGGGGGAATTGTCCTGTAGATAAAGGTCTCTGCCATACAGCAGATGAAGATTATGAACGTATATATTCCTAAGACGATAAAGACTTTCTTCATTGTGCTACCTCTAGTTAAAAGCCTGTGCTGCTAGTACGCAAATCGTTGCTTCCCTCCACAAACTTGCGGTTTTTAAACTCAAAGGCGAAAAAGGCCGCTGTCAGTACAAGGAAGAAGATAATGTTGGACAGTATGACACATGGATTACCAATCTTGGCAAGTGATTTCAGTGGTGGAATTTTTGTCAGGACTTCGTTTATGGGACCGTTCATGTTGGTTATGGAATTGTCTGCATAGCAGGCGATGTTGAATGCCAGCACTCCGAAGGTAACGAATATTATTGATATGACGCTTACAAGCCTCCACTGTGAGAACCGGCGCAGGGCAACCACAGCAAGTAGCGGCAGCGACATTGAGGCAAAGCAGAGCCAGTAGCCGAATCCGCCCTTTGAGCACTGGTCTATCTGGGTAAAGAACTTTTTGATGTAGTTCACTATTATTGAAAGCGTCGGAGGCATTTCTATTGTGTTCTGGATAAGAGAGTCGGTAAAAACCGTCCGTTTTTGGGACAGTCGTATGTTGCTGAAGGTGTATACGTTGTCGGAGGGTTTGTTGGTATCAACGCACAGGCCGTTGGCAAGGGAAGTGGTCTCGTCTACATTGCTATAATAGAAAATCTTGTCGGTACTGGCTCTGAAATATCCTGCAGAAGGTTTGTCAGATACGTTTTGCCCATTGTATTGTGATTTTCCGAACGCGGCTTCCCTTGAGGTCGCTGGCAGTATGAATACCCATGAGACCAAGTAAATGGCAGCATATATGGCAATGGGAATCAATGTGGACTCTGGGTGTCGGATCATCCATAAGGTCATAAACATGGCTTGCAGGACAAGAACTAAGGGAAGGAATAGCAGCACTCCCTCCAGAAAAAGCTTTACATCAAATGTGAGCTGCTGCCCGGCAACCATATTGATGCACAGGGTGTATATCATGTAGACAGCAGCGAGAGCGATGCACATGAACGTACTCATGCAAACATAAAAAACTATCAGTTTTAGCGATGACAATAGGCTTTGCTTTATATTCATCTTACTACCTTAATTAGGGAAACTCTGACTAATATAGGAAACATTAATCAGGGTTTCCCAAGAATACCATTTCTAGGACTAAAGCACAAGGGTGTTTCAAGCCGCCTCGATTATCCAAGGCTTCCATAAAGTCTTGTCGCACAAGTTTTCCACAGCTTTTGCAAGTTCCTAAGTTCCCTATCTTTTTTTTCGCAAAATAATTGTATATATTATGCGGAATTAGCCGATTACCTAGAAAAAACAGTGTAACTCCTTGTTTTACAAGTATTTATTTTTTAAAGCTCTTGTAAAACCTGTAATTGTTTTTTAAGAATTTGTTAAAAAAACTGAAAAAACATTGGTTTTACAAGGCTTGAAGCACTTTTCCACAATTTATGGACTTTTATTCACAAGTTATGCACAGTCTTGAATAAAGGCGTTTGCTGTCCCTAGCCCAACATTACTGCCCCGCTGTTGTTTATCGCTATTATGGACTTGCAGCCCGGACAGCGGAAACGGCCGGATTTCGTTGCCTTGAGTTTGTGGGAGCAGACAGGACAGGCTACTACCTTTGGGAACACAGAGTCTACGACCGGCTTGCCGCCGAAATAGGCTACGGCTTTTTCTACTGTCTCTTCAAACACAAAGTAGTCCGCAAAGCCCAGGAGCTGGAATACTTCTTTTACTTTTGCTTGGAGCTGGCTTAGAACCATGTTTCCGCCCTTGCCCTTTATCAAGTCGTGAAGATTTGTGAATGCACTTATTCCAGTTGATGAAACGTATTTTACCGTATTGCAGTTGAAAACCAGCTTGAGGAAACCGGCGTTAATGATTTTTTCCATCTGTTTGTTGAAATAGGCTGTGTTATAGGTGTCTACGTAGCCACATAGGTTTATGATAATGCAGCCTGGAATGCTTTCCACCGCTTCCAAATTTATAAGAAGACTGTCGTCCTTCTCGTCCAGAAAACCAGGGACTATGTTGTTGTTTATCATGGTATCTACAGGATTCTCCTTACTGCTGTTTATTTTACCATACATTATGGGTTTTGTGTAGGAAAAAAATAGGCTGCCGTTGATTTTTTACCCCTTTTTCTGTATCCTAGGGAGCACTGAAGTGTCGCGGAGTCGCTGAACAAATGCTTTGCAAAGGGGGAATTCAAAATGGCTTTACGGCTTTTTAACACGATGGGACGGCAGATGCAGGACTTTGTGCCGATTACAGAAGGTTTTGTCGGTTTTTACGGCTGCGGCCCCACGGTCTACAACTATGCCCACATCGGCAACCTGAGGCCATACGTGTTTCTCGACACGCTGGACAGGACGCTGACCTTCCTGGGATATGACAAGAAGCACGTGATGAACATCACGGACATAGGCCATCTGACAGGCGACTCGGACTCAGGCGAGGACAAGATGCTCAAGACCGCCCGTGAGAGGCATGAGAGCGTTCTTGAGGTCGCCAAATTTTATACGAACGCATTCCTTGCAGACATAGACAGCATGAACATCATCCGCCCGGACGTAATCTGCAAGGCGACAGAGCACGTGCAGGAGATGATAGATCTCATCAAGCGGATTGAAGCGAATGGCCACACCTACATGGCGGGCGGCAACCTCTACTACGATGTTTCCACCTACCCGCATTACGGCGACCTGGCGGGGCTTGACATGGACAAGCTCAAGGCGGGAGCGAGAATTGACATAGACCAGAATAAGAGAAGCCCCTACGACTTTGTGCTCTGGTTCACCAAGAGCAAGTTTGAGAACCAGGCTTTGACATGGGATTCTCCTTGGGGGCGGGGCTATCCTGGCTGGCATATCGAGTGCTCGGCTATGAGCATGAAGTACCTTGGAGAGCACTTTGACATCCATACGGGCGGCATAGACCATATACCGATTCACCACACCAACGAGATTGCCCAAAGTGAGGGCGCGACCGGAAAGAAGTGGGTCAACTACTGGCTGCACAACGAGTTTCTTGTCGTGTCAAAGGCTGGCAAGGACTCTGCCGATGCCGAGGCGGGCAAGATGTCCAAGTCCGAAGGTAACTTTTTGCGCCTTCAGACATTAATAGATAAAGGCCTTTCCCCTCTGGACTACCGTTTCTTTCTTTTGGGGACTCATTATCGCAAGCAGATTTACTTTAGTGATGAGGCTATGGCAGGAGCCAAGAAGGGGCGGGAGGCTCTGGTTCAAAGGATTGCCCGCCTTGCCAAGAACGTCGGGATGGATAAGCTGGCGGCCCTTGCCGATAAGAAATATGGGAAAGGTCAGGCGGCCGATCCCAGGGGGCTTTCCGAGAAGGCGGTGGCTTACCTTGAGGACTTCCGTAAGGGGCTGGAGAATGACCTTTCCACCCCGGTCGCCCTGAGCCAGATTCAGAAGGCGGTCAAGGATTCATCCCTTGAAGCGGCGGAGGCACTGGAGCTTGTCGCCCGGATGGACAGCGTGACGGGGCTTAAGCTTGTAAGGTCAGCTCTGGATGAGGGAAGAAAGGCTCAGGCCGTGATTTCATCTTCTAATATATCCAATATAATGGAAGAAAATCATGCGGATGACCCTGAATCTTCTGAAATCGATGCTTTGGTTGCCGAGAGGCAGAAGGCAAAGGCGGAAAAAAACTTTTCCAGGGCTGACGAAATCCGAAAGGAGCTTGCGGCCAGGGGGATAACGCTGACGGACACTCCGAACGGCCCTGTTTGGAAGCGTGGTTGAGATGAATAAAGGTTTTCTAAGAAAATACATAGAACTTTCTTAGAAATTTTGTAACTGAAAGAGGACGATGTGGGTTCTATAGACAAAGAAGCGACGGAAAAAGGCGAAGTAAATTGCGCTGATTCAGTTGACTTCAAAAGACTTTACGATGCGACGATGAGCCTTTTGTTCAAGATTTCGTTTAGGATCGTGAACGATGAGGAAGCTGCCGAGGATTTGGTGCATGACTCCTTCATCAAGGCTAACGAAAAGGAGCTTGTCTTTCCATCGCTTGACGACGCTAAGTTCTGGCTCATCAGGGTCGTGAAGAACGCTTCGCTTAACTATGCCAAGCGCAAGGTCAGGGAAGCAAATGCTTACCACAAGGCTCTTTACGAGGGCCGCCAGGAGATGGAGAGTGGTGAGACGGAGCTTCTTAAGAAAGAGACCATTGAGAAGGCAAAGGAAGCATTGGAGAAGCTGCCGCCGAAACTCAAGGAAGTCTTGGTGCTCCGGGAGTACGGTGGTATGAATTACAAGGAGATTGGAAAAATCCTGGGAATCACGGAAGGAAACGTGAAGGTCAGGGTTTTCCGAGCTAGAGAGCAATTATTGAAGTTAATAGGAGAAGAAGATGTTTACCTGTCCTAACAAAGACCTGCATTCAGTTTACCTCGATGGAGAGCTTGCGGAAGAGTACAAAGCCAAGTATGAGGAGCATATCAAGACTTGCCCCAAGTGTCAGGCTGAGCTCAAGAAGCTTGAGGTTGCCCGTGAGTTGCTTAAGGCTGATAGTGACAGCATCTCTATGAGCAAGCGTGACATGGAGTCCAGCTTTGCTCGTCTCCAGTCTCGTATGTCCTACAAGAGGGTGCTTAAGCCTCTTTCTCTGGGCGATGGTGCAAAGAACGTGCTCAAGGACGTTCTTGTTGGTTCTGCTGCTGCGGCGGTTATTGCTGCGGTTATTCCGGCCAAGACCAAGACCGTTGTTCAGCCTGAGTTCAAGCCTGTTGCCAGGATGAGCTCTCTTAATATGCCTACTGACCTTCAGTTGGAGGGTGCTGCAAGCCCTGCGAGTGTGGTTGGATTCCTTTCCAATGAGAACAGCCACGAGGCTCAGGCTGTTTCTGCGGTTCCATTTGCCTCACCGGTTTTGGTTAGCAGCCCTGAAGTTGATGTGTCTGCTCCTACCCTTGCAAATACGGCTCCGGTTTCATCTGTTCAGTCACTTGCTCTGACCAGTTATGATGTGTTCTTGCCTGTTGAGTCTGAGGCTAGCAACCTTAAGGAGAAGCAGTCGGGTTTTTTCCTTCATCTGTCGTCGCCTCTTTTTACTATTGATATAGGCAAAGAAGAGTAGTCCGACGTGAGCCTTTTCAAGTCTTATAAAAGACTCTTGAGAACCAAAGCGTCCGTGCGCTTTGGCTCTTTTTTTTCTATTGTTATCCTCTATGTTGTTGTAAGCTCCTTGCTTGGGATGGAAAGCCTGAAGAAGAAAAAGGCGGTCATCAGTTCTATTACCCCTGCCATAGGTTCTAGCGAAGAGCTTATGACTATAAGAGGCTCTGGCTTTGGGGATGAACAGGAAGAATCTTATGTCAGTATCGCTGGCTTTAGGGTAACATCCAGCCATTATGTGTCTTGGAGTGATGAGGAGATAAAGCTTAACATTCCTTATAACGTGCAGGACGGCTTGGTGAAGGTCGTGACCAGACGGGGCGAGTCCGAACCTTCTTTCTTTGCAAACCGTTCCAATATACCGGAGAGCGTCCGCTCTGACCTTCAGAGCCGGATTCCCCTCATAACCGCCATAGAGCCAGAAACCGCCTCCCCTGGCGACCTCATAACGATAAAAGGCTCTAACTTTGGCGTGTCACGCCTGTCGTCAGATATACTCTTCAGCACGGACAGGCTGGACTCAGTGGTGCCCGCATCCTTGTGCGAGTACCCCTGGAACTATTGGAGAGACAATGAAATCCGCGTCCGCGTTCCCGACGGTGCGGCCACGGGCGTGATTGCCGTGCGGACAGCCAAGGGGGATAGCCAGGGCTACCCCTTCGGAGTCTCCACCTCTGCCGGGAATAAGCACTATGTTGACAGGAAGATTTACGTCATCAAAACCTCCCTTGATATAGAAAACGAAAAGGAAGAGAGCTTGGGGGAAATTACCCTCTACATGCCCCGCCCCGCCCTCTCCGCTTCTCAACCCTCAGCCGAGTACAAGGAAGTAAAGCCTGACGCGCTGATAGACAACGACAGGGGGGAGATAGTCTTCCGTACGCGCGAGATGTCTGGCAAGGGAAACAAGCAGACTTTCTCCGCGAGTTCGGTCATAACGGTATACAGCGTAGAGTCACACGTCTACGACAATAAGAGTCCGGCCTATTCCTCCGAGACACTGAGTCTGTACAAGTCCTGTTTGCAGGCAGACTCCAATGTTCCTGCTGACGACAAGACCGTTGTTGATCTTGCGGCGAAAATAGTTGGCAAGGAAAAGAACTGCTACAAAAAGGCTAGGCTACTGTTTGACTATATGAGGGGCAATTACAAGTTGCAAGATTCTCTTAGGAATGGAATGGCAGACCCCCTTGACTTGATAAAGAGGAAATCCGGTGATTGCTTTGATTTTTCCGCAGTGTATGCAGCCTTGTGCAGGAGTTGTTCTGTCGCGGCTGTTCAGTTGACAGGTATTGTGGTGGACGAAAAAGGTAAAAGCCATATCCACTGCTGGAATGAAATTTACCTTGAGGATTTCGGATGGTTTCCGGTTGACCTTTCCTTTGCTTGCGGTTTAAAATACAATGATTTCCCTAGCCGAGAGGACTATGGGGAGTATTATTTTGGCAATATGGACAGCCATCATATAGCATACAGCAGGGGAGAGAAGGTTATAAAGTCCTCTATGGCAAACAACAGGATTGTTCGCAGGCCTAGAAGCTGGTGTATGCAGACTCTGTGGGAGGAGTCTGCTACTGCCCAGTCCAGCTACAGCTCCTACTGGACGGATCCAATTGTGACAGGAATCTATTGAGAGGTGAACGAATATGCAGACAAAAGTTTTAAGCGTGGGTGGTTCTATTATTGCTCCTTCCGGGCCTGACACGGAGTTCTTGGAAGGCTTTTCCAAGATGGTTATAGAATGGCTTGACACTAACTCAGAGACTAGGCTTATCCTGGTTGCTGGAGGTGGCGGACCTGCCAGACTGTATCAGGGGGCTTTCCGTGAGTTGCAGGGTAAACTTAAAGAAGTCGGGGGCAAAAAGCTCTACGACAGCGAGAACGACCTGAACATGGCCGCGGATTGGATAGGAATTATGGCCACAAGGATAAATGCCCAGCTTTTAAAAGCGGCCTTTGGTTCCCTCTGCAGCCAGAGCATTGTGATAGATCCCACTAAGGTGACGGATTTTACTGACCGCATCCTTGTGGCGGCGGGATGGAAGCCGGGCTTCTCATCGGACAATGATGCAGTGCTTCTTGCGGAGAGATTCAATGCTACTACGGTGGTTAATCTGTCCAATATAGAGAAGGTATACACGGATGACCCCCGTAAGAATCCTGATGCAAAACCTTTGGACTCCATCTCCTGGGCGGATTTCCGTAAGATGGTGGGAGATGAGTGGGTTCCCGGTAAGAACTGCCCCTTTGATCCTATTGCAAGCAAGAAGGCGGAGTCGCTGGGGCTTACGGTTATCTGTGCCTCTGGGCATGACATAAAGAATATCCGTGCCATTCTTGATGGTAACAATTATGTGGGAACTACGATAAAATGATAAGAAAGAATCTTGGGGCAAGAGCCTGTTTTGTTTTGGCAGTTGTTATGGCTGTCCTTCAGCTCACAGGCTGTGTTACGCCGGGAGGGGCAGGCGGAAAAGACAAGCATTGCTCCAGAACCCTGGCGGAAGAGGGTGTGAAGGGCGAGAAACAGCTCGTGAATTTCTTCATGGCAAACAAACCTGATGCGGACAAAAAGCAGGTTAAGAGGCTGGCTCGCTATTACATAAATGAAGCAAGGACCGAAGGGATTAACAGCGACTGTGCTTGGGTACAGATGTGCTTGGAAACAGGCTGGCTGGCTTTCGGTGGACTCGTCAAGCCGGAAATGCACAACTACTGCGGACTTGGTGCGATAAGCACAGAGCAGCCTGGTGTCAGCTTTGAGACCGAGCAGCTGGGGGTCAGGGCACATATACAGCACCTTCATGCTTATGCGACGACCGAGGACGTACATCTCAAAAATGAGCTGATTGACCCGCGCTACAAGTGGGTTCTTCCCCGCGGAAAGGCACCTACTGTCATGGAGCTTGCGGGAACTTGGGCTTCTGACCCTGATTATGGGAAGAAGCTGGACGGTCTTTTGGCGAGGCTGGAGAAGTTCTAACAAGGCGTTTTTATTTGTTTCCCTGTTCATTCCACTTGACCAATAACGCTATAGCTAGTAGAATGTATGAAAACGAACCATATATATAGTGGATTAACGGGGATAACAGATGAACATCATCAAAAGAAGCGGAGCAGAAGTTCTTTTTGACCGGAGAAAAATAGTCAAGGCTATAGAAAAGGCCAATGTCCGGGTCAAAGAAGAAGATAGGCTTTCCGCAGCCCAGATAAACTCCATTGCAGATGATATAGAGATTGACTGTCACCGTGAGGGGCACGCCCTTGATGTGGAGGACATTCAGGATTTGGTGGAGACAGGCATAATGGAGCGGGGGGCTTTTGAAGTTGCCAAGCTTTATATAACCTATCGCTATCACCACCAGTTGATGCGCAAGGAAAACACCACTGACAAGCAGATTTTAAGCCTGATAGAAGAAAACAACGAAGAGGTCAAGCAGGAGAATTCCAATAAAAACCCGACGGTTGTTTCTGTTCAGCGGGATTATATGGCCGGTGAAGTCAGCAAGGATATAACCCGCCGCTTTCTCCTTGACAAGGATATAGCAGAGGCTCATGCGGCCGGGATAATCCACTTTCATGATGCTGATTACTTTGCCCAGCACATGCATAACTGTGATTTGGTGAACCTTGAGGATATGCTTCAGAACGGTACGGTCATAAGCGGAACCCAGATAGACCGTCCCCACTCCTTCTCCACAGCCTGTAACATTGCAACCCAGATAATCGCCCAGGTAGCATCCTGTCAGTATGGCGGGCAGTCCATTTCTTTGGCTCACCT
>JAFTEK010000096.1 GCA_017453705.1 Treponema sp. | reverse complement strand
CCTTATGGCACGGAGGACAATCTGCTCTGCGGTTTTGTCTATGGCCTTGACTTCCACCTCTTCGTCTTCCAGGCTCGCGTTTCTCTCGTACTCAAGAACAAAGTCACAGTTGAACTCTTCGCCAAGAACGTCGTCCTGCGGCATTAGTGAGAAAATTGCATAGGGGGGCCGGTCATCCCAGTCCTTCCTGAGCTTGGACAAGTGCTTGTGGGTTCCTTCCGGGGCACCCAGCAGGATAATCCCCTTTATATTCCTCTCGTTTATTATGTCGTACAGGCTTGAAATTTTGGAGATGGCGAGCTGGTCTTCAAGGGCTTCTTCCGTGAACACTACAGGCAGGATTATTCCCCCGTCTTGCTCCAGTCCGTACCTTGACTTTAGGTGCGGAATTATGTCATCAAGAAAGCCTTCCCCGTTGAAGCCGTAGCCGAACAGTATGCAGATTATCCCGTCCTCTGGGCTGAACCTGAGCAGGTCGTCCTGCTCGTAGCTGCTTGGATTATGAGCTGATATTTTTATGCTGACCGCTCCCGGCTGAACCGTCTCCTCCGCGCTCTTTTTCTCGCAGGACAAAGCCGCGAACATCACAAGCCCGCAGAGCACCGTCAGGCAGGCTTTTTCCACCCAAGTTTTTCCCATAATGCCTTAATATACCAGATTTTCAGTGTTTGTAGAAGTGGTTATGCCAGTCTTTTAGCCGTAGCCCAGGGGCTGAGCCGGTTATAGCCTTTAACCTGCGCTGGCTGTTGTTCATTTCAGCTTTTTTCTATATAATCAACTCATTATGAGTGAACGAAATACAAATGAGCTGTGCCACTGGGCCGACCAGATGGCTGACAAAATCATAAAGACACGTGGAGAGCTGCCCCTTTACACCTGTGCGTCAGGCATTACACCGAGCGGTACCGTCCACATAGGCAACTTCCGCGAGATAATGACGGTTGACCTGATAGTGCGCGCCTTGAATGACAGGGGCAAGAAGACCCGCTTTATCTACAGCTGGGATGACTACGACGTGTTCCGCAAGGTTCCTGCCAATATGCCGGATCCTGAGACCCTTTCAAAGTACCTGCGTTTCCCAATCACGATGGTGCCGGACACGACCGGCCGCAACGAGAACTACGCCCGCCACCACGAGGTTGACATAGAGCAGGAGCTGCCTCGTGTCGGGATTCACCCGGAGTTCCTTTACCAGGCAAGCCGCTATAGGGCTGGCCGCTATGCCGAGGGAATGAAGAAGGCCATGCAGGAGCGTGACCTTATAAAATGGTGCCTGAACAACTACCGCGATGATGAGCACAAGATGAAGGACAGCGATGAGTATTGGCCGGTCGCTGTTTTCTGTTCCAAGTGCAATAAGGACACCACCCGCATAACAGGCTATGACGGTGAGTACGGCATCTCCTACGAGTGTGACTGCGGCAACAAGGAGACAGGCGACCTGAGGCAATCCAAGGGCTTCAAGTTGGGCTGGCGTGTGGACTGGCCTATGAGGTGGAACGAGGAGAAGGTCATATTCGAGCCGGGCGGAAAGGATCACATAAGTCCCGGCGGCAGCTATGACACGGCCAAGCTTGTGAGCAAGAAGGTCTATGGCTGGGACGCGCCCATCACTATGAAGTACGACTTCGTGGGTCTCAAGGGGTTGCCCGGCAAGATGTCCTCTTCCAAGGGAAAAGTCATTGCCCTGCCCGACGCCCTGGCCGTCTACCAGCCGGAGCTGCTGCGCTACATATTTGCGGTCAACAAGCCTGACCATGAGTTTGCAATAAGCTTTGACATCGACGTAATAACGATGTACGAGGCTTACGACCGCACGGAGAGGATTGCCTGGGGAGTGGACAAGGCCAAGACCGATGACATCTACCGGCATGAAAAGAGGGTTTACGAGCTGGCACAGGTGGAGCCGGGTATGCCCAAGGTGATGCCTTACCAGATAGGATTCCGCCTGCTCACAACCCTGCTGCAGACCTACTCCGGTAACATCGATGAGGTGATAAAGTCCCTGGGGGATGTGAAGGGCGAGCAGGAAGCGTGCCTGCGTCGCCGATGTGAGTGCGCCTGGTACTGGGTCACTGAGTGTGCCCCGGAAGAGTTCAAGTTCTCACTCAGGCTGGACGGAAGCAAGGCTGAGCTTAGCGAGACGGAACTCGCGGCTGTGAAGAAGATACGTGACGAAGTTCTTCCTGTGATGGACGAGTGTCGGGCTGACAAGGATTTGCAGCAGAAAGTCTATGATGTGGCGACAGGGCTTGGCATGGAAAGCAAGGCTTTGTTCACGGCGATGTACCACGTGCTTGTGGGCAAAGAACAAGGCCCTCGCTTGGCTAGCTTTATGCGGATAATCGGCAAGGAAAAGCTTGCAAAGATATTGGCGGTCTACTGATAGCCAGCTACTGATTGCAGGGTGCGGACTCCTCTCCAATGCCTTCCAGTTCCTGGAGGGTCTGAGGGGTGGCTACTGCAAGGTCTTTTAGGCTGGTGCTGTCAAGATAGCTCTTGATTACATCATTCAGTCCCTTCCAAAAGGGTAGGGTAGGGCAGTTGTCCTTGCGGGGACAGCTGTTCTCAGGCTCTGCAAGACATGCCACCGGTGCCATGTCGCCTTCGGTTACGCGGAGAATTTCCCCTGCAGTGTAATTCTCCGGTTTGCGAGCAAGCTTGTAGCCGCCAGAGGGGCCGCGGACGCTCAGTAGCAAGCCGAGCTTGCTTAGAAGCGATGTTATCTGTTCCAGGTATTTTACGCTTATTCCCTGTCTTTTTGAGACATCCTTCAGGGTGATGTATTCTTCCCCTCCGTGCTGGGCCAAATCTATCATAAAACGAAGGGCATATCTCCCCCGTGTGGAAATCCTCATGCTATCCTCTATTTCCTACTGGTAAAATATACTATACAACAGCTGACCTGATTTGTCCAGTCTGAAACCACGGCTTTTTATCCAGCCCATCTATTGACATTTTTAATAGTTTCTTCTATTATGTAGCTATCAAGTACGACGCTGGGTAGAGCAGTTGGCAGCTCGTCGGGCTCATAACCCGGAGGCCGCAGGTTCAAGTCCTGCCCCAGCTATTGAAAGAAAACTCTATCGAAGGATAGAGTTTTCTTGTTTTAAACGCATTTACTTCCTGCCCCAGCTATAGAAGAACCCCTATCATTATGATAATTTTTTTGTCAGCGTCGCGAACACTGCTCTGTCAGCCTCGCGGACACTGCTCTGTCAGCCTCGCGGACAAAATCAGCTTGAGCTGCCAGTTATATCCTGTTATAATTGCCCGTATGTTACGAGTGCTACGAGACCTGCTGGAACTTTTCCTGACTTTCTTCAAGATAGGCTCCGTCACTTTTGGCGGTGGAATGGCCATGCTCCCGATACTGGACAGGGAGCTTTCTGACAAGCGCAAGTGGACAACTAGCGAGGAGCTTTTGGACTACTACGCGATTTCCCAGTCAACCCCGGGGATAATAGCCGTCAACGTTGCGACTTTCATAGGATTCAAGAGGCGGAAAATTGCCGGAGGTATCGCCGCTACATTGGGTGTTGTTACCCCTTCCGTCATAATCATCAGTATCATCGCTGCCTTTATTTCTAATTTTGAGCAGATTGCCTGGGTGCAAAAGGCCTTGCGGGGCATAAACGTCGCTGTCGCTGCCTTGCTCGCCTATTCTGTCCTGAACCTTGCGAAAAAAGCAATAAAAAAGCTCTGGCAGTTAGCTTTTTTTGCGCTGGCCTTTTCACTCATCTATTTTTTTAAAGTCCACTCCGTCTTTATAATCGTTGGAGCGGCTCTGGGGGGCATCCTCATCGCGTGGATGACGGGCGAATTGAATCCTGTTCCAAATGCCGGAAGCTCCGCTCCTGAGGGGGAGGGAAAATGAGCCTGCTCCACCTGTTTTTTATCTTCTTTTACATTGGTCTTTTTGCAATCGGCGGGGGGCTTGTCGCCGCGACATTCATGCAGCAGACACTTGTGGAGCAGTACCAGCTGATCAGTGCGGATAAGTTCTGCAGTATGCTCGCGATAAGTGAGAGCACTCCCGGCCCCATAGGGATAAACCTTGCGACCTATATCGGGATGGAGCTTTTCGGTCCTGCGGGGGCTGTCATAACGACATTGGGGGAGATACTGCCTTCCTTGATTGTCATAATGCTTATAGCTCGTTTCTTTTCCCGTTTTCAGGACAAGCCTTTGGTGAAGGCTGCTTTTTCCGGGCTTAGGCCTGCGACCACCGGGATGGTGCTTATAGCTATGGTTCAGGTTTTCACGCTTTCGCTCCTGGATGTTGCCTCTTTTTCTACCGGAAGGGGGCTGGCTTCTTTGTTTTGCTGGCCGCAAATCGCCCTTTTTGAAGCCTGCCTTGTCATTCTCTTCAAGAGCAAGCTGCATCCTGTTGTGATAATCGCCTTGGGAGCTGTCTTTGGGGTGTTGTTCCTGTAGGGGCGTGGCTGTCGTCGCTGTCAAAAAATATGATTGCATTTTAGAAGAAGTGGGCTTATAATAGGAATATAAAGCTTTTATTGTTTATTTTTACTTAATTTGTTTTGGAGGATGATAGTATATGGCACGTCAAGTAGAATGTCCTGAGGAACCGAGGGTTCTTGCTATAATTCTGGGCGGTGGCAAAGGTACTCGCCTGTACCCGCTCACCAAGGAGAGATCCAAGCCTGCTGTTCCGTTCGCTGGCAAGTACAGGATTGTTGACATTCCTATCTCCAACTGTATCAACTCTGGTTATAAGAAGATTTATCTTTTGACGCAGTTCAACTCCGCATCCCTTCACCTGCACATAATCAACTCCTACAATTTTGACCGCTTCAGCAGGGGCTTTGTTGAGATTCTTGCCGCCGAGCAGACTTTGGAGCACTCTGGTTGGTACGAGGGAACCGCTGATGCCGTGCGAAAGAACGTGGCTCATTTCCGTGTCCAGAACCCCACCCATTACATCATACTGTCAGGCGACCAGCTCTACAGGATGGATCTCAAGAAGTTCATGAATGCCCATATAGCTAGCGGGGCGGACATTACGATAGCTGCGAAGGCTGTCAACCGCGCGGACGCATCCGGCTTTGGCATAATGAAGGTGGACGAGAGCAGCCGTATAACGAGCTTTATGGAAAAACCCGCCAAGGACATGAACATAGACGACTGGAAAATTCCCCAGGAGTCTCGTGCCGGTCTGCCCGATGACTTGGAGTATCTGGCTTCAATGGGTATCTACATCTTCAATGCTAAGGCCATGGACGAGATGCTCGACAACAAGTACAACGACTTTGGTAAGGAGATTATACCCCAGGCAATCAAGAGCAAGAAGGTCGCCAGCTATGTGTTCAATGGCTACTGGGAAGACATTGGAACCATCCGCTCCTTCTATGAGGCGACCCTTGACCTTACCAACCCGACCCCCCACTTTAACTTCTACGAGGAAGAGAAGCCCATATACACCCACATGCGCAACCTGCCTCCGAGCAAGATAAACCATGCGGACATGACTGCGACCTTGGCGAGCGAGGGATGTGTCATAACAAACAGCCGTATCCAGAGGTCTGTCATCGGTGTGCGCTCAATCATCAACGAGGGCTGCGATTTGGATGGCGTTATCATGATGGGAGCCGATTTTTACGAGGACGACAGCCACAAGAGCGAGAACAAGGCAAAGGGCATCCCCAACATGGGAATTGGCAAGAACTGCAAGATAAACAAGGCGATTATAGACAAGAACTCCCGCATAGGTGACAACTGGTGTATCAATGTATCGGGCAAGAAGTACGAGGACGGAGATCACGGTATGTTCTACAGTGCGGACGGAATCATAATAATCCGCAAGTTCGATGTGATTCCGGCAGGAACGGTTATCTAGTCCTGTCCTCACACCTTACGGCAAGGGCCCGGTGGTAAAGCCGGGCCTTCCTTTTGCCGATACTTTGGATAATAGCCCGGGGGTTGTATGTTTAAGACGAAAAAGATTGTCACAGATATCGTTTCCGGAATGGCGGTCATAGCTGTGATTATATTCCTGACCTTGAGTATCATTCCTTCGGTCAGCGACAGGCAGAACTATTCCCCTAAGTTCACCTGGATTACCGTTTCTGCCTTGATTATCTCTGTCCTGCTTGTTGTGTACAGGCTGCATTCCAGGCTCATTGCCAGTCAGCGCCATAAGTGCCTGTATGACAGCAAGACCCGCCTGCTTGAGGATTTCATCGGCAAGCTGAAATTCTGTTATTCCTATGATGATTTCTACAATATAATAGGCGAAGTCCTTGAGGTGCAGGGCGACTGCTCGGTTATCTTCCTGAACAGAACCAAGAGCTATGTCCTGTATAACAGTCCTGACAGGCTCACGTCATCCAAGGCAACCATAGATACCCTTGAGATGAGCTATGACGAGCAGTGGAAGGACGGCTTTTACCTTATGGGTGAGAATTACGGTGTGGTCATGGATTACAAGAAGTCCCGCGGCTTCTTTATGGTATGCCAGGGCCTGCATCTTTACGTGTTTTGCCAATATACCCAGCTGTTTGACCAGGAGATATACAAGGAGCTTTTTGATGAGTATTGCGCTTTCCGCAAGAGGACTTCGACAATCAGTGACCTGTCTGAAATAGCATCCCTGTCCCAGGAGTGGCAGCAGCTGGCTACGACCCAGCGGTCATTCCTTCCTCATGTCATGCCTAAGATTGACCATCTGGAGCTTGCGGCTTACTTCCGCCCGCTCATAAATGTTTCCGGTGACTATTACTCAGTCTTGCCTATATCCAAGTCCAAGACCCTGCTCATGCTTGGTGACGTGTCTGGAAAAGGACTGGCGGCAGCCCTGGTCATGGGACTTGTGATGAACACCGTAAAAATCCTTGAGGATAAGGATGACCTGCCCGGCATGATAAAGGCCGTTGACAAGGCTATCAAGGGAATGCACTTGCAGGATAAGTACACGGTTTTGTTCATCGGGATAGTTGATACGTCCAAGATGACAATCCGCTATATAAATGCTTCTATGTCCGACCCGCTCATTATAACTAAGTCCCCTGCGGGATACCGCATCAAGCCCCTCACGTCCAACTGTTCGGTCGTGGGAATCATCGATGTGCCTGACGTGGAGCCTGACGAGGCCAAGCTTTTCCGTGGTGATGTCATCTTCATGTCATCGGATGGAGTCTCGGAGGTCATGGACGATCAGGGTGTGGAACTTGGGGACACGGAGCTTTACCACGACACAATCACCAAGAGTGCGACCAAGCATCCCAAGGAGTTCGTTGACGACGTGGTGAATCTTGTCATGAGCTACAACGGCAACAAAAAGCTGCATGATGATGTGACTATGATGGTAGCAAAGGTTGTGGAGTAAAATATGGTGTTTTTGATTCTCAATGTCATACTGGCCGTTTCACTCATCCTCTTTTCGTTCGCGATAGACTCCACGTCCTCTGGTTCTTCCAAGGACGGGAACCCTCTTGTTAATACCGTGCTTTTCTTGGCATCGCTTTTTATAATGATGGCTATTACGGTGGGCTTTTGTCTCTTTGCGCCCCAGAAACTCGCCTTCTCCGTTGGAAAGCTCACGTATGTCTTGATGGCATGGTTTGCTGTGCATAACGCCGTCTACGTGCTTTGCTTCCCTGATGGTAAGAAGGGGAGGGCTGGTACGATTGTGAGGTGGGTGCTCAACTTGTCGGCATTCATAATCATATTTTTCATAAAGAACGCGATCACTAACCTGTCCATAACCCAGGACGGCAGCTTCCAGATTGCATCTGGGCTTATGTTCTCTGGCAAACTTGGCCGCGCCCTCATGGTCACATGGTTTAAATTTTACAATGCTTTGTTCATATTCTTTGTTCCGTTCATAGCTTGTATAATGCTGATAGTGAAAGCGGAGAACAGCAAGTCTGCCATGCTGCGCCAGAAATACATCCTCTGTATAGCGGGTGTGCTCTCCTCTATGGGAATTTTCCTCTTTATCAATTATTCAGCTATATATCAGCCCATG
>JAFTEK010000095.1 GCA_017453705.1 Treponema sp. | reverse complement strand
TGATACAGTTTGTCTGCATCCGCGACGGCCGCGAGAGCTACCGGAGCCCGACCGCCGACCACATCACGATACACCCCGGCAGCTCCATGTTCCGCACCAGCCCCCTCTACATCGTGGCGGGCGAGATTGCGCGCACCAGCCGCATGTTCGCCATGTCCGTCTCACCCCTCACACGAAACCTGATACACAAGGTGGATCCAAAGCTTGAAGATAAGCTTTCCAAGATGAGGGACAAGAAAGGCCGCCTGCTCAAGGACTGGCCTGAGGAGAGAAGCAAGGACAGAAAAGACAAAGGCGGCAGGAAGGCTGACGGCAGGGATCAGGGCAAAAGCTCAGACGGCAGGAAAGCCCCGGAGACTGTCTCATCAGACGGACTTTTCTTTGGCGGACAGCAGTTCGTCATGGAGAAAATCAAGGGGCGCAGGACGGCAATACTGCCCCTGTCCAACCTGCAGATGGCACTACACGCTGAAAAAGACGAGTCCGCCCTCAAGGCGGTCAAGAGCCTTCGCGGAACCATCGTCACACGCGGCGGCTACCAGCTCATGCCCTTGGAGAAGATGGAAGTGATTCTCACTGCGGCAAAGACCTTGAACCTGAATCCGCTGGAGGAAGGCTCATGGCAACGCAAGCTCAATGTCGATGTCCGCGAGGAAGAGAACATGAAAAAGCTGGTAGGCACTCTGGACTGCATAATGCGGGTTGCCGTCGCCAAGGAAAGCTCCAAGGCGCTCGGCTTTATCACATTGTACACCAACGGCAACGGCTCCTACTGGTACAAGGTCTCCAAGGGATTCATGGGGGCGGTCAACGAGAACCTTGCCTCGCTGGAAAAACTCGTGGACGATGCCAACAGCTCCCCACTCAACAAGGCCGAAAAAGAGAAAATCAGCATGATCTACCGTCTGGTCAACTCGCTCTACGAGGCATTGTAGGACAAACGTACAAACCAAGCGGGCCTTCCGCAAAAGCAAACAGCTCTTGCGGAAGGCCCGTCAATCCGGCACGAAATCAGCCTACTTGTTCAGCAGGGCTGCAAGCTTGTCAGCTGTGAAGCCCAGATATTCGGCAACCTTACCGGCAGGGCCGGACTCGCCGAAGCGGTCAATCGTAAAGAGATCGTCCTTCTTCGCATAGCCTTCCCATCCGGCGCGGACACCGGCCTCAGCGACTACGACACGCTTTGCACCGCCGAGAATTTTGTTCCTGAAGGAATCGTCTGCATCATCAAAGGCGTTCTTGTCAAACACAGAGACCACGCGCACGCTCTTGCCCTTCACGAGCTTTGCCGCATCAAGGGCGAGGTTGACCTCCGAGCCTGTCGCAAGCACAGTGACATCGGGCGTGTCCGCCCCCTTCTGCACTATGTAGGCACCCTTGCGGGCATCGGCCTTCCAGTCACCCTCCTTTGCATACACGGTGAGTTTCTGGCGGCTAAAGGCCATACAGACCGGATGATCCTTGCTCTCAAGTGCCATCTCCCATGCCAGCTGTGACTCCTCGGCATCACCGGGACGCAGGACCTGCACGTTCGGGATGATGCGGAGGGAAGAAATCGTCTCAATCGGCTGGTGGGTAGGTCCGTCCTCACCGACGTAAATTGAATCATGTGTAAAGATATAGATGTTCGGAATCTTGCTCAAGGCAGCCACACGGAGCGAACCGCGCAGGTAGTCGGAGAACACAAGGAAGGTCGCACCGAACGCGCGGAGGCCACCGTGAAGGTTGATTCCGCTCATCACCTGGCTCATGCCGAACTCGCGGATTCCGTACTCAATCGTGCGTCCCTTGCGGTTGGCGGGGCTGTAAGTGCCGTCATCGTTGGCAAGCTTGGTCTTGTTGGGGCCCTGCAGGTCAGCTGAGCCTCCGACCAGCCACTTGTAGCGGTCGGCCATGCAATTGAGCGACTTGCCAGAAGCATCGCGGGTCGCAAGTCCGTCGCCAGCCTTGTATGACGGGGCTGCGGCATCCCCTGTCTGCCTGCAGTTCCAGTAGTCGTCCCAGAGCTTTGCAAGCTCGGGGTTCTCCTTGGCCCAGTCGGCGAACTTCTTCTTCCAGTCTTCCTCGGCCTTGGCGAAGTCTTTGCGCCTCTCCTCGAAATACTTGTATGCCTCGGGAACGACATAGAACTGCTGGTCGGCAGGAAGCCCCAGGGTCTTCTTGGCCTCCTTGCAGCCCTCCTCTCCGAGCGGTGCACCGTGGACATCGGCAGTTCCCTGCTTGGGCGCCCCCTTGCCTATAGTGGACTTTAGGATGATGAGCGACGGCTTGTTCGTCTCGTTCTTGGCCATGGCGACAAGATCCGCAATCTCCTTGACGTTGTACATGGAACCGCGCAGAACCTGCCAGCCGTATGCCTCATACCTCTTCTGGATGTCGTCGGTGAAGGTAATCTCCGTGTTGCCGTCTATCGAAATCTTGTTCTCGTCATAGAATACGATAAGCTTGCCCAGGTGCAGGTTTCCGGCAAGGGAAGAGGCCTCGGATGAAACCCCTTCCTCTAGGCATCCCTCTCCAACCAGTGAATATGTGTAGTGATCAACAATCTTGTGCTTGTTCGTGTTGAACCGGGCAGCAAGCATGGACTCGGCGACTGCCATTCCGACGGAAAGGGCGATTCCCTGTCCGAGGGGGCCTGATGTCGCCTCAACGCCGTCCGTGATTCCCACCTCAGGATGCCCCGGGCACTTGGAGCCGACCTGGCGGAAGCTCTTTATGTCGTCCATGCTGACCTTATAGCCCGCAAGGTGAAGAATCGAATAAAGCAGCATGGAGCCATGTCCTGCCGAAAGGACGAAGCGGTCGCGGTCAACCCACTTGCTGTCGGCAGGATTGTGCTTCATAATCTCGCCATACAAAACCGCAGCAAGCTCCGCCGCGCCGAGCGGAAGACCCGGATGCCCAGAATTGGCCTTCTGAATCGCATCCATAGAAAGGCTTCGTATTGAAAGGGAAACAGCCTCCAATGCTTTTGTGTCCATAAAAATAACTCCTATATTTGTGTTTTATCGTGTTTTTACGGTATAAATCAAATTAACACTTAATTTTACAACCAGATTGATTTTTTTTCAAGGCAAAAGGACAAGAGTATAGTAGGGATTTTTCCTTAGAATAGAGAGAAAGAAAAGAAAGAACCCGAAGGCGAAAAACTTGGGTCAACGGGAGAGCCTAATCCCCCTAGAAGAAAGAACCCAAGGGCACCGCCCTTAGGACAAAAGAAAAGCATCGGCGG
>JAFTEK010000094.1 GCA_017453705.1 Treponema sp. | reverse complement strand
CCAGCGTCTGCTTACTTCCTCGCCGTTCTTGTAGCGCACTTCATAGCTGCCTTCCTGCCTGTATCCTGTGTAACCGCCTGAGCCTTCTGCCATAATAACGTCTCCATTGTTGCTGCCTTCATGGCAGCTGTTTCAAATTTCTCCTTATATTTACTTTAAACAAATGATTGGCATCTGGGTTACGGAGGCTCCCATGAGACTAGCTGTGCTGGAAATTCTTCTTATATGTGAGTTTCCGCATTGCGGAAACTCATAGGCTTCCCATCAGGGAAGCCGTAGCCTTGAAGCTGCGCTGTCGGTTGCCCAAATCTTTTTCTTCCTTTATAATGCCAGTCATGTACAATCTCAGCTTTTACCACGATGATGACAACGTGACGTTTCACAGGGAGGATAGGATTCTCTTCTCACAGTGCGGCTTTACAAACAGGCTTTCCCTGGGGGAGCTGCTGAGGCTTACATCCGATGCGGCTATAGAGGACTACCGCGAGAGGGGGATGTCCTATGAGTTTTTGGCACAAAAGGATGTCGCCATACTGGTGTCCCGGCTGGCGTTCCGCATTCACTCCATGCCCACGATGAACCAGATGGTGCAGGTGACAACTTGGGAAGAAAAGCCTGAGGCCATCCAGCTCAAGAGGGCTTACGAGATAACGGGAGAAGGAGGCAGCAAGCTGGTCTCAGGTCTGAGTGCGTGGCTTATAGTCAACCCCAAAACCCGGCGTATAATTCCCAGCAAGGATTTTAACCTCCGCCCTGCTAGCGAAAGGGAGGAAGAACACGACTGCCTTAAACCCGGCAAAATAGTCCTGCCCCCAGACATGGAGCTGTGGCACGAGAGGACGATATGCCTTTCGGACATAGACGCAAACCGCCATGCCAACAACTCACGCTACGGGGCCTTTGTGGAGGATGCCCTGCCCGCAGCCTTGCGTGACAGGGAGTTCACGGACTTCCGCCTGAACTATTCAAAGGAGGCCAAGCTGGATCAGAAGATGCAGGTCTTTGGGAAGGTGTTTGACTCTGAGAGCAGGCTTGTCATGGCGGGGAAGACCGAGGAAGGCAATTCCTTTGAGGCGGAGCTGTACTGGAAATGAGCGGACAAAAGCAAAACTATCTTAGGCGGCTTACATCCCAGTTCCGTGTAAAGAACTTCTGGAGAAAGCTGGCCCTTGTGACAGCCGCGATATTCATGATGGGCTTTAGCCTGTCATTCCTTATAGTTGCCGCCTGGGGGACAGACCCCTGCTCATTCATGAACTTGAACATTGCCAATAAGATTGGCTGGACACTGGGCAACTGGCAGCTTACGCTGAACGCCGTCATGCTGCTTTTTACCCTTGTGTTCGCACCTGAGCTGATCGGGGCGGGTACTGTCCTGAACATGGTGATGATAGGCTATATAGCTGATTTCTTCTGCTGGCTGTGGTCTAGGCTCGCCCTGTCTCCTATCGTTGTCGCTCCGGGCTTCTTTTATCTGCGTGTCATCGTGTTTGCCCTTGCCATCATCTTTTTTGTCATAGCCGCTGCAGTCTACATGAACTGTGAGATGGGGCTTTCACCCTACGACGCCGCAATCAAGATAATCAGCGGCTGGGCAAGCCGTATTCCTTATTTTGCAATCCGCATAGCCTATGACCTTCTTGCGGTCGGGATTGGATTGGCCGCCGCTCTCAGCTCCCCCTCTGGTGTCCAAGGCTCCCTCATTGGCTCTGTCATAATGTCTTTTGCAATAGGCCCTGCTATAACGGCTGTGGGGCGCTTTATGAAGGCTCACGGTTGGTGATTGTTTTTTCAATCTCCTTGAAGGCATCATAGCGGGCTAGTGACAGAAGCTCCTTGTCCCTAACCAAGTCCGCAAGCCCCAGGGAGATGTAGCCTGACTGGGCTGTTCCAAGAATTTCTCCCGGCCCTCGCAGTTTAAGGTCTGCCTCGGCTATCTTGAATCCGTCCGTGCTTTCGTGCAGGGCTTTCATCCTTTGTATGCCGTCTTCCGTTATGTCCTTGCCGTAAATCAAGAAGCAGAATGACTGCTGGCTGCCACGCCCGACCCGGCCTCGCAGCTGGTGCAGTTCTGACAGCCCGAAGCGGTCTGCGTGTTCTATCACGATGCAGGTGGCGTTGGGCACGTCCACGCCGACTTCCACGACTGTTGTGGCGACCAGAAGCTGTATCCTGCCTTCGCGGAAGTCCGACAGGATCTTGTGCTGCTCCTCGTCGTCCTGCTTGCCGTGAACCATCGCGCACTTGAAGGAGGGGTATACTTGATTGGAAAGAAAGTCAAACATCTGCTCGGCGTTCTTGAGCCCGCCGCTTGTCGTGTCGGGCTGCCCGTCCGCGTCATCGCCCTCGCTTATGCGTGGATAGACAAAGTAAGCCTGATGGCCTGCGGCAAGTTCCTTGCGGACTGCCTCGTATACGTTGGACTCGTGCCCCATCACGGTGAGGTAGGTTCTGACTTCCTTCCTGCCGGAAGGCCTTGACTTGATGGTGCTTACGTCCAGGTCGCCGAATGCGGTCAGCGCCAGTGTCTGGGGAATGGGGGTCGCGCTCATCATCAAAAGGTCTGGGGAGTGCGAAAGAAGCCTCTCGCCTTCTCCTGAGCTGACCCGGCCTTTGGCGACGATAGAATCCCTTTGTGCCACGCCGAAGCGGTGCTGTTCGTCTATGACGGCAAGCCTAAGGCTCTTGTAGACGACATCGCGGGCAAAGAGGGCGTGTGTGCCTATCACTATGTCCAGTTCCCCTGCGGCAAGGCTTTTTAATAGCAGTTTGCGTCCTGCGCTCTTTACGTTGCCTGTGAGGAATGCCACCCTTATGCCCAGCGGTTCCAGGAGGCGGGCTGCATTCTCCGCGTGCTGGCTGGCAAGAAGTTCCGTCGGTGCCAAGATAGCGCACTGGCCGCCGTAGTCCACGGTGCGCAGGCAGAGGAAGAATGAAACCAGCGTCTTGCCGCTGCCGACGTCCCCCTGCAAAAGCCGTTGCATAGAGAAGGGCTGGCGGCTGAGCTTGTCGGGTGAGTTGACCATCGTGTTAAGCTCCGCCTCGCTCCTGTCTATATCCCTTCCCATCTCCTGTATGACTGCCATCTGGTCTGGGGTAGGGGAGAAGGGAAGGCGGGCAAGAAGCTCCTTTTGCCTGGGGGAAAGGCTTTTCTCGAAGTCCTCTCGGATTTTGTCCACTGTAGTAAATGATGATGCCGCGCTGGGCATCCCTTTGTCATCGGACATCTCGGACGGATTCCAGCCGCTGCCGGAATCCACGTCTTTTGAAGGAAGCCGCCCCCTGTGTTCCAGGGCTCTCTTTGCCATCTTGTACTCAAAGGAATAAAGCTCCCCGTATATTATGGTGCGTCTGGCTTCCTGTGCTTCCTCAAGGCTCTTGGGGCGGTGCAGCATTTCGATTGCATCGGCAAGGTGCAGCAGCCTCCTCTCCTGTATTACGGATGAAGGAAGCTCGTCATCGATGGCTCTGCCAAACTGCTTGAGGGCTACGGCAACGGCCTTGCGGACTAGCTTGTTTGAGAGGCCCTCGGTGAGCGGATATATGGGGATTACCTCGCTGTCAGGCATTGGGAGGGCTGCCCACTCGGAAAGCTCTCCTTCGTAGGCAAGGCGGTTGGCCTCGAAAGCCGTGGACTGCAGTTCCCCATACTTGTACTGGCACTGGGCTGTGAGGGATATAATGCTGCCTTCTGGCAATGACTTTTCCAGAAAGGGGCGGTTGAACGCGACAAGTGCCAGGCTTCCGCTCCCGTCTGTTACCGTGAGCTTGAGGGTCTTGCTTTTACCGTAGCCAAAGAAGGAGTGGGCTGCGACTTTGCAGACTGTGTGAACCTTGGGGTATTTTGCCCAGTCAGCTATGATTACCCTGCGGGTTCTGTCCTCGTAGTCGCGGGGGTAGTTTGACAGGAGATCTGAGACAGTGAAGATGCCCTGCTTTGCAAAGAGGCCGGCTGTCTTAGCCCCCACTCCTGTAAGCTTTTCAACGGGGCTTCCCATTTCGGAAAGCTTCATGCGTCCTCTTCCGGGCTGTAATGGATTATCCTGCTGCCCTCGCCCTCGAACTTGAAAGGCACGTAGAGCAGGTTCTTCATGGCTTGTTTGACGGCAGGCTGCTTGTCTTTGGGAACATAGAAGAGCAGGAAGCCGCCTCCGCCCGCCCCAAGGAGCTTGCCCCCCAGCGCACCCGCTTCCAGCGCGCGGCTGTACTGGCCGTCTATCGTGTCGGTGGAAATTCCGCTGGAGATCCCCCGCTTGAGTTTCCAGGTGTAGTCCAGGAGCCTGCCGAATTCGTCCAGGCTCCTGTCATGGTTGACAAGGACTTGCTCCGCCTGGTCTACCAGATGATACATCTCCAGCAGCTGGCTTGTCTTGTCTTTCATCGAGACCTCTGTTCCCTTCTGTATGTCCGATGAGAAGCGGGAGAAGCCTGTGAAGAAGAGCATGAGGGAGTCGTTGAGCTGCCTCTTGCGCTCAGGGGAGATGATGACCGGTTTGACGGAATATCCGTCTCGTGAGAATTCTATGCGGTTTAGCCCCCCGAAGGCCGCCGCTATCTGATCCTGCACTCCCCCGGATTCCGCGCAGAGGACTCGCTCCAAGTGAATGGCATCATCGGCCAGCCGCCTCTTGTCGGCATACTGCCCTTTCAGGGCATAGAAGGCACTGAGCATTCCCACGGCAAAGGACGAGCTTGTTCCAAGCCCGCTGCGGGCGGGCAGGTCGCTCTCATAGGTCAGCCGCAGGTCTCTCATTCCCAGCCAGTCCATGGCGTTCCTTATGGCGGGGTGTACTATCTCGGAGTTGGAGCATACCTTTTCTTCCTTGGAATAAGTCAGGTGGGTCTTGTATTCAAAGAAAGGGGGCAGTTTACGGACTGTCACGTAGCAGTATTTGTCGAAGGTCGTTGATATGACGGCTCCCCCATGCTGCTTATAAAAGGCGGGAAAGTCGGTGCCTCCGCCAAAGAATGACATTCTGAATGGAGTCTGGGTGATAATCATTGGTTGATTGTATACTAAATATCTATTTTATGCTATATTGGTCGGACTGGCCGCCATGTCCTTCCGGGGCTGCTGTGGCTGTGTTGTTTAGACCTATGGGAAACATATTTTATACCGTGCTTATATATCCCCTGGTGCAGTTGATAGAATTTGTGTTCGGCTTCTGCTACAGGATTTTTGACAACCTGACCCTTTCCATAATCGGGGTGAGTCTCGCCGTGAGTTTGCTGACATTGCCTCTGTACATAGTCGCCGAGCACTGGCAGAAGGTGGAGAGGGAGACCCAGAAGAGAATGGAGGGCAAGGTCAGGCGCATAAGGCAGATGTTCTCTGGCGATGAGCGTTATATGATTTTGTCCACCTATTACAGGCAGTGCCACTACCACCCGATTATGGCCTTGCGCTCATCCTTTGGCCTTTTGATTCAGATTCCCTTCTTTACGGCGGCATACAGCTGCCTGTCTTCTCTGGAAATACTGCATGGCCAGCCCATGTACATACTGCACGACCGTGGCCGTTTTATCCGCGACATGGGTTCACCCGACGGCCTGCTTCATCTGGGAATCCTGGGCGGGCTGACGGTGAACCTCTTTCCGCTGATAATGACGGCCGTGAACCTGGTTTCCGGCACGATATACACGAGGGGGCTTAAGCTCCGGGAGAAGATACAGGTCTATGCCCTGGCCCTGGTCTTTGTCGTAATCCTGTACGGCAGCCCCTGCGGTCTTGTCCTGTACTGGACATGCAACAACATCTTTTCCCTTGTAAAGAACATCTTTTATAAACTGCGCCACCCGGTCAGGACGCTTTATGTGATAGCCTGTCTTGCGGTGACGGCCTTTATCCCTTACCTTTTTATAAGCGCGACAATTCCGGTGAAGCGGGCGGTTCTCACCAGCTGTATAGCGTCTCTTGTTTATGCCGCGCCCCTATTTGTGCGGCTGTCGGACTGGATTTTAAATGTCGTCTGTCCTGGGTTGATGTCGTCCTTCAAGAGAAGGCTGTCGCTTTTTACCATATCATCGGCAGGGCTGTGGCTCCTGACCGGATTGCTCATACCCTGCCTGCTGATTGCCTCTTCCCCTATGGAGTTCAGCGGCATAGACAGCTACTCAAGCCCCATGTTCTTTGTGCGGAACACGATGGTGCAGTCATTCGGGCTTTTTGTCGTCTGGCCTTTCCTGATTTTCTTTTTGTATAAGGAAAAGATACAGAGCCTTCTTTCGCTTTGTTTCTCCGCTGCTTTTCTCGTTGCCCTGGCGGATGCTTTCTTGTTCCACGGCAGCTATGGCATAATGACCAAGCTCCTGACATTTAAAACTGTCGCAAATGTGGATTCCCCCATGCCGTCTATCCTGATAAACATGGCGGTATGTTTGGCTCTTTTTCTTGTGGTGCTGCTGGCAATATGGCGCGGTTGGCACAAGATACTTTCATATTCGCTGGCCTTTCTTTCCGGGGCATTGCTTTGCCTGTCGCTGGTCAACATCAGAAAAATAGGCATGGGCTATGCGCAGTATGTCGAAGTCTCCAAGAACAACAACGCTGACATAAAGGAGATAGCTCCAATCTTCCACTTGTCCAGGACAGGCAGGAATGTCCTTGTGATATATCTGGACAAGGCGCAGAACCGCTACTTGCTTCCTGTCTTTGACGAATATCCCGCCCTGTACGAACAGTTCTCAGGTTTTACCTTGTACCGCAACACGGTCTCCTTCAACGGCTGGACGTTGATAGGTGCCTCTCCATGCTACGGCGGTTATGAGTATACCCCTGAGGCCAAGAACAAAAGGCGTGATGTAAGCCTTGTGGATAAACAGAATGAGTCCATCCTGCTGTTGCCACGGATATTCACTGAGCAGCTGGAAGGCTGGTCTGCCACAATAACGGATCCTTCATGGGCTAATTTCAGCTGGATAGCTGACCTCGGTATATTCAAGGATTATCCTAAAATCGCCAGCTATTCGACTGACGGAGTTTACCTTGATCAGTGGTACAAGGAGAATAAGTCGGTGGCTGGGATAGATACGACGAGCAAAACCTTGAAGAGAAGCCTCCTGTGGTATTCTGTGTTCCGTAGCTCCCCGCTCTTTTTGCGTCCTGCGATATACAACGGCGGAGGCTACTGGGATCCAAACTCAACCGACGAGGACATCAATGCCTTCCTTGAAGGATACTCAGTGCTGGACTATCTTAAAAGGCTTACGGCATTTGACAGTGACAGCGACAATACATTCACTTACTTTGTCAACAACACGACCCACGATGGTGCTTTTTTACAATATCCTGATTATACCCCGGTGAGTGAGATTACAGTTCCCAGTCCGTCCAAATACGCGGATGACTACGAGTACCACTCCAATGCGGCGGCTCTGCACCGTCTGGGGGAGTTCTTTGATTACCTTAAGGAGAACGGTGCCTACGACAATACCCGGATAATAATCGTGGCCGACCACAGTTCAGCGGGCGTGGAGCTGGATTTCGAGTGGGACGTGAAATTTGACTACATACAGCCCGGTCACTTTCATCCCCTTCTGATGATGAAGGACTTTGGCTCTGACGGCTCTCTTGTTGTGGACGGCACTTTTATGACCAATGCGGATGTACCAACACTTGCCATGCAGGGAATCGTGGAAAATCCTGTCAATCCCTTTACCGGTAACATCGTGGACTCGTCCGACAAGGAGAGAGGTGCCCTGGTATGTACGGATCACATCTTTATGCCTGATGACAACAAGGATCGATATGTATTCACTGCCGATCCAGAAAAATGGTGGCGGGTCAAGGACAATATATTCAAGGCTTCCAACTGGACACAGGAGATTCAGGAGGCGGTAAAATGATTAGCCTAGTCCTTTACATAGATCCAGGCACAGGCAGTATGCTCTTTTCCGTGTTTATCGGGGTTGTTGCGACGGCTTTCTTCTTAGTGCGTACGGCATTCCTCAAGGTTAAGCTCTTGTTCTCTGGGCGCAAGGCTAGGGAGGCTTTAAAAGCTGCTGGTGCGGACAGAAAGAAATTCGTCATATATAACGAGGGCAGGCAGTATTATAATGTCTTTCTGCCTGTGCTTAAGGCATTCGAGAAGAAGCAGGTGACAGTGGACTATCTGACCGGGGACGGCGACGACCCCTTGCTAAAGGAGAACAGCTTTAAGTATGTGCGCCCGGAATATATAGGCAGCGGTAACACTGCTTTTGCAAGGCTCAACCTGCTGACGGCTGACGTGCTTCTTGCGACGACGCCTGGGCTGGATGTTTACCAGTGGAAGAGGAGCAAGAACGTAGGCCACTATGCCCATATCAAGCACGGCACGGGCGACGCTACACTGTACCGCCTTTTTGGTGTGGACTACTTTGACTCAATCTTGCTTACTGGTGACTATCAGGCCGTGGATTTGCGGACTCTGGAAGAACAGAGGGGGCTGCCCAAGAAAGAGATGGTGACTGTAGGCTGCACTTACCTGGACTTGCTTGCCGAGCGGATGAAAGGAATGGACAAGGCAGAAGAGCATCCGTATACCGTCCTTCTCTCACCGTCCTGGGGACCCAACGGAATCCTGTCACGCTATGGGGAACAGCTGCTGGATCCGCTCATCGCAAGCGGAATGCATATCATAATCCGCCCCCATCCCCAGTCCAAGAAGTCTGAGCCACAGCTATTGGAAAGGCTTCAGGAGCGCTACCGGGATGCGGGAAACGTTGAGTGGAACTACGACAAGGACAACCTTGCCTGCCTGGTTAGGTCGGATATAATGATATCGGACTTCTCGTCCATCATATTTGATTATATGTTCCTGTGTGACAGGCCTGTTGTCTATGTCAACGCCGAGATGGATACCCGCATGTGTGATGCGGGCGACTTGGACAAGAAGCTCTGGCAGTTTGCCGCTGTCGAGAAGTGTGGCATAGAGCTTAAGAAAGAGGACTTCCCCCGGATAGCCGAGCTTTTGAGGGGGGCGAGTGACTCCGAGGAGCTGGCCAGGAACAGGGCCTGGGCCAAGTCAGAGGCTTGGATGCATCAGGGTGAGTCCGGGGAACGTGTGGCTGATTTTATGATTTCCAAAGAGAAAAAAGAAAATAAGGAAGGTGTGTGATGCAGGCAATCATTCTTGCTGCGGGAATGGGAACCCGTATACCCCAGTACACGCAGGACATGCCCAAGTGCATGATAAAGATAAACGAAAAGCCCATCCTTGAGCATACGGTGGAAGCCCTCCGTGACTGTGGAATCTATAGGATATCCATAGGACTGGGCTACAAGGCTCATGTTATACGAGAATTCATCGCCAGTACATTTGGAGATGATGATAAGCTTGAGTTCTCTTATGTGGAGAACCCTATATACGATGAGACCAACAACATCTACTCGTTGTATCTGATGAAGGATGTCTTTGCCCAGGATGACACCCTGCTTTTGGAAAGTGACTTGATATATGACAAGGCAATCCTGAGAGAACTCCTTGCCTTGCCTGCTGAGAACGCGGCTGTCCTCTCTGCTTTTGAAAGTTGGATGGACGGAACTTGCTGCCTGTTGGATGAAGAAGGTCATATCAACGGCATGGTGGGCAAAAAGGACTTCCGTTATGAGGATACTGCAAACTATTACAAGACCGTCAACATCTGGAAGTTTTCCAAGTCTTTCATAAACTCCATATACCTGCCCTTTCTATCCTATTACATATCCAGCTATGGCAGGAACGAATACTATGAGACCGTGCTCAAGATAGTCGCCGGCAACATCCCTGATGCCTTGGGGTCACTTGTGGTCTCAGGCGACCGCTGGTACGAGGTTGACGACATAGAAGATTTGACTGTCGCGGAGAAGAGGTTCGCTCCCGCCGCCGACCGCTACAAGATGATAATGGAAGAAACTGGTGGCAGCTGGCGTTTTCCCGGTATGGCGGACTTTACTGTGGATTCCAACCCCTTCTTTCCGTCGCAGAGGCTTTTCTCGGAGCTGCGATACGGACTTGCGGACTGTATAAGCCACAGACCGTCCAGTTCCGGGGAGCTGGACATACTTGCCGCAAAGCTTCTGGGCACTGACCCTGGACAGGTATGTGTTCTTCAGGAAGGCTGGCCTTCTGAGGAGCTGGATGGATTTGATGATGCCAGCTATGAGGACTTTGCCAGCTTGAACGGACAGCTATTGGAGAATACCCATTTTATTGACCTTGGACGAAGGTTCGGGGTGCCGGGTTTGAGCCTTAAGCTGCTTTTCTCCGACAGCCCGGAGAGGCTTAAACCGTTCAAGGGAAAAGGCCTGGTCTCATCCCTTGGTGAATACTTTATGCAGGTCGTGGGCAAGTACAAGAAGGACTATGCTGATGCGACGGTGACTTTCAAGGATGAATGTGTCAGGATGAAAGAGGCCGTATCTTCTATCAAGTCTGTCAGCATAAAGAGGCCTGCGTTTAATCGTCTTATATTAAGCCATGACTTGTACCCTTCGGAGGATGATGTGAGAAAGCTGTCCGTCCTGCTGTTGGACAGATATAAGCTTCTCGTAAAAAACGCAAGCCAGGATGGCAGGGGAGTCCTTGACATATACGTTCGTGACAGGGCTTCCAATGACCGCCTTATTTCTGCATTGCAGTCTCTGGAAAAAGCGGGGGAGGGGCAGTGAAAGTCATCGCGATAAATGGTGAGGCATGGTGCCATACCCTGACAGGCATAGAGAGGCTTGCAATCGAGGTTGTGCAGCATCTGGATAAGCTTGTCCAACCTGGGATGATGGAGCTTGTCCTTCCTGCCAATGCGGTGAATGTCCCTGATTTTGTTAATATAAGGACTGTAAGGCTTAAGAAGGAGGCACATTTCTTTCCCCGCTGGACCCAGGTGGACTTCCAGCTGTATGTGCTGGTCCACAGGCGGATAAGCCTGGACTTCTCCAATACCTGTCCTTTCTTTGCCCCCGGCATTGAGTTTATCCATGACATATACTGCGCCCTGTACCCGGAGGACTTTACTTCCAAAAGGGACAGGCTGATATGCCTGTATAGCAGGATAATGTACCGGGCAATCGCGAAACGTGCCAGGATTGTCCTGACGGTTTCCGAATACACCAAGCAAAGCATTGTTGACCGCTATCATTGCCCTGCGGACAAAATCCATGTTGTGTACTCCGGTGTCACAGGTTACAAGGATATACAGGCGGATTATTCGGTCTTTGACCGTTTGCCGGCTTTAAAAGATAAAGCGTTCTATTTTACACTGGGGAGCCTTTCCAGACGGAAAAACCTAAAGTGGATTGCAGAACATGCGGCCCTATACCCGGAGGAGCTTTTTGCCGTGTCCGGCAAGGCATTGTCCAGTGTAGTTGCGCCGGAGCTTGAGAAGATGCGGACTCTGCCAAATGTGATAATGACAGGCTACCTTGACGATGGCGAGGTAAAAGCCCTTCTCTCGCGCTGCAAGGCATTCGTTCTGCCATCTTACTTTGAAGGATTCGGGCTGCCTCCGCTGGAAGCCCTCTCATGCGGAACCCAGATAATCGTGTCTGACAGAACGAGTTTGCCGGAAATATACGGAAAAGCTGCCCATTACATAGACCCCGACAAGCCGGACGTTAATCTTGATAAGCTTTTGGCGGAGCCGGTGGCAGACCCCTCTCCCGTGTTGGAAAAGTACGACCTGTCCAAGACCGCGGAGAGAATCTACAATCTGATAGACCGAAAGCTTTTGCACTAGTGAAACACTGAATAATCCGCAGTCGGATTATTCAGTGTTTCACTAGCAGGCTCCAGGATTTCATCTATAGGGATATTTACAGGACTATGCCACCCTTGCGTATGGTCGCGCATGTCTTCTCGTGATTGGTGACAAAAGGCCTGTGGTGTTCCCGGATGAACTCAGTCCAGCCATCTTTGGCGGCGTATTCAAGTGCTTTTGCTTCCTCCGAGATTCTGGAAGCCCCTATGTTCTTCGCCTTGTCCTTTATTGTCTGTATCGTGGAGCCGTAGCCCAGCCAGTCCTCCCTGGTGTAGAAGTTCTCCAGATTTTGTATGTCATCGGAGTTTGCGTAGTCCTTGAGCTTTTTCAAGTATACGTCCTGATTGCCGAGACAGTATTTTAGCCCCTGCTGTATATCCAGTTCCAGAGTGGGGATTTTGTCTTTGTGGGCTGCTTGGGAAATGTTGGAAGTCTTCTTTTCCACAAGGCTGGGACAAAGATATGTCATAAGAACTTTGTCCATCTCCTGTGGCATTATTGGTTTTGGCAGGAAGTCCTGGAATCCTAGCTCCTTGTATTCCGCTGAGACCCCGCTTATGGCGTTGGCGGTCAGGGCTATAATCACAGTCTTCTGTCCACCTGGCATCTGGCGGATTTTCTTCATCGCCTCAACCCCGTCCATGACGGGCATCATGTGATCCATGAAGATTATGTCAAACTTGCCCATGCGGAATTTGTCTATGGCTTCTTCCCCGCTTGCCGCCTTGATGACTGTCATCTTGTAGGGCATGAGAATTCCTTCCGCCACATCCAGATTTATCTCGTTGTCATCAACGACAAGAATCCTTGCGTCGGGGGCGGTGAAGCTCACCTTGAAGGCTTCGATATGAACCCTGTCCAGCCTGTCGCTTATCGCACCTACAGGGCTCCAGTCCTCTACTTCGTTCAGTATGTCAAAGGCAAAGCTCGTTCCTTCACCATAAGTGCTTGATACCGAAATCTGCCCGCCCATCATCTCCACAAACTTGCGGCTTATCGCAAGCCCCAGGCCGGTGCCTTCCACCGCCCTGTTGCGCCGGGTGTCCACCTGAGTGAACGATGAGAACAGCTTTCCTAAATCTTCTTTCTTTATTCCTATTCCTGTGTCCTTTATTTCAAAAAAGAGCCTGACGTGCTTTTCATCTTCTTTCCTGCCCCTTATCCTGAGTGTTATGGAACCCTCGTGGGTGAATTTGACTGAGTTGCCCATGATGTTTATGAGCACCTGCTTTATGCGCACCTCGTCCCCATAGAGTTTGTCAGGAATGCCTTCGTCAATATCCAGATCCAGCTGCACGGCCTTGTCATGCAGGCGGATTTTTATCATTGTGGCGACATCGTTCACAAGGGAGGAAATATTGTAGGAGTCGGGAACAAGCTCCATCTTGCCGGACTCTATCTTGGAGAAGTCCAGTATGTCGTTGATAATCGTGAGCAGGGCTGTGGATGATGTCTTTATCATCGTTGCATGGTGGATGGCCAGCGGGTCTTCGCAGTCCCTGATGATGAACTCCGCCATTCCGTTTATCGCGTTCATGGGAGTGCGTATCTCATGGCTCATGTTGGCAAGAAAGTTGCCCTTCGCCTTGTCTGCTTCTTCGGCTTGCTTTATCGCATCCATGAAGCGGGTCATGTCAATGAACAGGATGTTTAGCCCGCACACTGCGTCATCACGCAGCATCCGCCTGACAATCATCTGCCAGTCAACTTGTTCATCCGCCACGGTTGTCCTGAGAAGATACGGCCCCTGCTCTTCTCCGCCCAGCACCTGGATGCAGCGGGCCATCAGTTTGTCCAAGTCCTTCTCCGGGAATATATGGTTAAAGGCCTCCCGCAGCGGTATGCCCCTCCTTATCCTTTCAGGGTCGTATTCTGTCGCGTATTTGAAGAAAATATCACTGACCATTACGGTCATCATATTTTCATCCGTGAGCAGGAGCAGATAGGGTGAGGTCTTGAGCAGCTGGCTGTTGTAGTAAATTTGCCTGTCGTTGTCCCTCTGTATATAGGCTTGGGTATTGATAACCTGGTTGTTGGCAAGGCGGAGAACTTCTATGTCCTTTTTGAGTCTCTTTATTTCTCGGCTGAGCTTCTTGTTATCCAGTCTCAGCTTGGCGAGTTCATCCAGACCTTCACCTTCTGTCATCCGCCCTCCGACCTAAAAGACCATTATGGTAAACGTGAAGTTATGGAACATATTGTACTCCTTGCCTGTCACGTTGCCGGTCACGGGGCAGTATTCACCATTGGAATACATTCCCATAAGGGATATGGACGGTGGAATGTGGCCGTCCAAACTGTCAACTTCCGCCGTGACGTTCCCGGCAAGCGCAAGGAATCTGGCGCAGCATGTGGTGCACAGCATTGTATGGAACTCCTGTTCCGATTCCTTCATTTTTTTAAGGATTCCATCTATTGCCAGCCCGACAGACTTCTCCACGTCAGTCTTGTTGACTATGCCTATGCTGAGCATGGAGCCTTCGGGGACAGTTCCCAGGAAAAAGCCGCTCCCTGACTCATAATCCAGCATTGAAAGCGACCTTGCGGCTTCCACCTTGTCACCGCCATCCTTTTCCAATGACACAATGAATGGGGAGAGCAGGAAGTCTGAAAAAACATTTGTCTTGGCGACCGACATTTCTTCTTTTCTGAGGATGTCTATGAAGCTCTGGTTCCCTATGCTGAATACCTGGTTGCCGCAGGACTTGCTGACATCGTAGGAAAAGATCCTCTTGTTTTCTATTGAATTGATGCAAATAAACTTGGGGCTGATGTTGCCTGATATGAGAGCCATGACCTGCCCGCTGGCGGTGCTTTCACCGTTGTACAAGACCCTGATGTTGTTTGTGTTAAAGCTGTCCGCCGCAGTTCCTCCGTAAACGGGAATCCCTTCCCCTAGCTCGGACAGGGTGTCCACACGGTCATCACCGCCGACGTTCCTTCCGTCCATGTACATTCCGGCGTAAGAGAGGATAAGCTTTGGCTTGTCGGGCAGGGCTGCGGCCAATTCCTTGTACTTGGATGTCAATAGCTCCTTGTAGTTGTCTTTGTTGATTTCTCCGGTCATCCCCACGGAGAACGCGCAGTCATCAGCGGTCAGAAGAAGCATGGATATACCTATGTCGCAGTATCCCTTGTTCCCCAAGAACATGGCCATCGCTGTACATCCCATTATGGGGAAATTCCATCTTTTGGCCAGAAGAGTGTATAGCTCCTTGTAGTCGGTGTCTTCCTCGGTGAAGATGATTCCCATTGAGTTTTTCTTGAAAATAAAGGATTCTGCCTGGGCAAACAGCTCCGCAGCTGCTTCGTTCAAGTTATCAATCTCTTCTGTGTACAGCGTTATAGAATCCAAGGCATTGCTCCTTATTCTAATTTTACTCTAGGAATCTGTATAATTCAAGGAAAAAAGTAATGCGAAATGCTGGAAAAGGGGGCAAAAACAGGTGAATTTATGTTGGAAAAGGGGGCAAAAAACAGCGAATTTATGTTGGAAAAGGGGGCAAAAAGTAGCGAATTTATGTTGGAAAAGGGGGCAAAAACAGGCGAATTTATATTGGAAAAGGGGGCAGAATGATGTATAATTCCTTGTATGCTCTACAGAAATATTGAAAGCAAGATTGCAGAGTGGATTGGCTCTACTGGCAGGGAAGCCCTCCTGCTCACGGGGGCAAGGCAGATAGGCAAGACCTACCTCATCCGTGAGCTTCTTAAGAAGAGCGGGCGGGACTTTGTGGAGTTCAACCTGATTGAGCAGCCGTCGCTGATTCCCCTCTTTGAGTCCGCCAGGGCAAACGACACAGGCTCCTTCTTGTCGCGGCTGTCCGTTGCGACAAAGCACAAGCTTGTTAAAGGCAAGACAATCATCTTCTTT
>JAFTEK010000093.1 GCA_017453705.1 Treponema sp. | reverse complement strand
GGCGAGGAACTATCCGCTTGGGGACATCGCCGAGATAACTGGCCTGACCTTGGAGCAGGTGGAAAAGCTGGACAGAAGGAGAAGTAAGAAATCAGACCGGAACAAGTCTTAGGGATTGAGGCAGCGGCGGGCTGTGAAAACGCCCCCTCGCCAGACTCGGCATTGGCTAAAACGCCCCCTCGCCAGACGGCGGCATTATTCGTCACAAACAGCGGGCGGCGACTAAAAGGCAGCGGCGGGCTGTGAAAACGCCGAACAAACGCCGCCCTTGTGCGACATTGACCGGCCGGAAAAACACCCCCTCGCCAGACGGCGGCATTGGCAAAAACTGATTTCCGTGCCCCTCGCCCCCTGTGTGTAGAATTTTGCCTACAACGCCTATTTTTGCTTAAAGGCGGCCTGCGGATGGCCGATAGAAAGGGTAGGGTGGGCGAAAATGACAAAATTCCTGCATTTTATTGCATAGAATGGAGTTTTTGGAGCTGTACCTTGTTGACAAAACTAATTCTTTGCCTTACATTGAAAAAGACTGAGTTTGTCTCAAAAAGCGATCACTTTTGAAACAAGCTCGATTAATTGTCAAATTTTTTCAATATAGAAGGGGGTTACTGACTTATGAAAAAGTTGATTGCATCATTACTGGCTCTGGGGACGGCCGGCTTGCTGTCCGCGCAGGTCACGTTTGGCGTGGGCGCGAGGGGACAGTTTGGATTTGGACTTGGCTCAAGCACCAACGCTAAGGAAAACTTTAATAATGCTGAGCATGATTATCGTGAAGATTGTAGGGAAGATAAATACAAGGCTAAAGGCCGGACATATAAAAGCTATGACTATGAGTCCCACTATGACGACGAGAACCTGAGTGTAAAGGGGTTTGAGAGCATCCTCGCCGGTGGCTCTATCATTGGAAGGATAGCCTTTGACTCTGTTCCCGGACTCTTCCTGCAGCCGGAGATAGGTTTTAGCCATAACCTGGTCAAGTACAAGTACAGCTGGGAAGGCACTTACACATCAAAATATGATTCAAAAAGCAAGACTGAATACGAGGAAGAGGGCAGCGGCTCCTTCAGCTACAATTCCATCGACATTCCGATTATCGCGGGCTACGACTTTGACATAGGACATGGAATGGTCATTTCTCCCTACGGAGGACTCAACCTGTCCATCCCGGTCGGAAAGCTTTCTTGGAGCTGGGATCAATCAACTGGGACTTCAACCGATTACTATGATGGAAAGATGGTGGACTATTCTTCGTATGGAGTCAGCGGTCTCACCAATCCGCAGACTACAAAAACAAATTCTACCACCCTGGACGGAAACATAAAGAACGGTGTCATTCCGGGCATTGTGCTGGGAGCAGGATTCGGCTACAAGATTGACAAGCACAACATGATAATGGGCGACCTGCGCTACCTGCTGGACTTTGTTGCCATAAAGGACGAGGTTGAGTACAAGGATGTTTGCAAGGCTAGTGCAAAAGCTAATGGCACTGACTTTGAGTGGGATGAGGATGACGAGAAGTGGTATGGCGGCACATTCCGCTTTGATGCCCTCACCCGCCGTGCCCTGTCCATCGGCGTGAACTACGTCTACTTCTTCTAAGGAAGCGTACTGCTGGCGGGTGCTTTCACTGCCCGCCTGGTACGTCTGCTTCCCCTAAGGAAAGCTGCTTTTAAGCTCGCGGGTGCTTCGCCGCCCGCCTGACATTCAACAAGCCCCGTGCAGTCCGCGTCTCGGTCTGCATGGGGCTGTTTTTGTGTGTGCGGGGTGGCTGGAGGGGGCGGCGTGAGCGACGGTTATCTGGACGGCCAGGGCGGGATGTGCTATGATGGTGGGAGGAGGTGTGAATATGACAGTTGTTGTGGATAATGCGAGTACATTGTTTATACGTGCCTTAAAGGAGATGGCAAAGCTTGATGGTGCTACGGTGTCCATAAATGATTATGGATACTATCCGCGAAAAGTAGCCAAGTCGATATTGAGAGCTGACAGAAAGATGGAAAAGGCGAGAAGAAGCGGAAAGCTCAAAACTTATGCAACCGTTGATGAAATGTTCGGAGACCTTTAGGCGTGGGCGATGACTATAAATATAGGTTGTCATATGCCTCGTCATTCAAGAAAGACTTAAAAAGCCTTTCTATCGATGAGCAGAATGAAACAAAGGAAGTCATCAGGAAGCTTGCTTATGGGAAGCCCCTTGAAGAAAAGTACCATGACCATCAACTTGTTGGTCAGTTGAAGGAATTCCGAGACTGCCATATTCGTCCTGACTTAGTTCTTGTGTATCGAATAAGGGAAAAGATTTTAGAACTGTATGTATACAGGGTTGGAAGTCACAGCAAGTTGTATAAAAAATGATATTTCACGTCTCGGTCTGCATGGGGCTGTTTTTGTGTGTGCGGGGTGGCTGGAGGGGGCGGCGTGAGCGACGGTTATCTGGACGGCCAGGGCGTGTCTGCAACTGCCGTGAGCTTGAGCGTAGCCCTTGCAGCATGACGGTCGCCTGGGGGCGCAATGGCTGTGCCCCCAGGCTCGCGTTTCCCTGAATTCCTACTTGCCTATGTATGCCAGCGCGCTGTCACCGGCGATTTTACCATAGACGCAGATGTCGGCGACGGCATTGCCGCCCAGACGGTTTCCGCCGTGTACTCCGCCTGTCACTTCTCCTGCGGCAAACAGGCCGGGAACTACCCCTCCGGATTTGTTTATGACCTGTGCCTTGGTGTTTATCTTGATACCGCCCATCGTGTGGTGGATGGCAGGGCCGACTTCCACGGCGTAGTAGGGGCCTTTGTCCAGGGCACGTGGCATCTCGTTAGCCTTGCGGCCAAAGTCTGGGTCGCCTGAGCCAGACTTCTGGTAGCCGTTGTATGTGTTGATCGTCGCAGTGAGCGCGGCAGCGTCCATGCCCAGCTTGCCCGCAAGTTCCGCCGGGGTTGCCCCTTCGGTCAGCAGGCCTTTCTTTGCGTAGCCTTCGATTGCCTTTAGGGATTCGCGGACGCTCTGGTCAAACAGCAGGTAGGCGGTCTTGCCGGTCTGGGCGAGCACGTCGGCGGACATCACGTCACGGGTGGCCATCTCGTTGCCAAACCTCTTGCCCTCGCGGTTGACCATGATTGCCCCGTTGCCACGCACGGCTTCGGTTATCATCAGGCCGTTGGAAGGAACAACGGTGGGGTGGGTCTGTATCTGATCCATCTGCACAAGCTCCGCGTCAAACTTTTGCACCCAGGCAAATGCATCTCCGGTAGCCCCCTTGTGGTTGGTCGTACCGAATCCCGCGAGGTCTTCCTTGTATTTAACAACCATGTCAGGGTTGGCTCCAAAGCCCCCTGTCGCTATGATGACGGCCTCGGCCTTGACGACATAGCTTCCGCCGTTGGTGGAAGAGACGTTTACACCCACTGCCTTGCCGTTTTCTTCTATTATGTCTGTCACGATGCTGTTGTAGCGGATTTCGACACCGGCATCCTTCGCGGCTTTCTCCAGGACAGGAACCAGATGCACTCCGATGGCGGCTCCTCCCTGTGGGCGGTGGGTGCGGGAGTTCGTGGAACCGGCCATCTTGCCCACGTCGCTCAAGTCCGCGCCCAGGCTGATGAGCCAGTCCACGGTCTCGGAGGACTTTTCGACCATGTTGCGCACCAGGTCAGGGTCGTTCAGGTTGTAGCCGCCCTTCATCGTGTCCTGGTAATACTGCTCGTTGCTGTCTGTAATTCCAAGTCCTGCCTGAATCTTGGTCTCGGAGGCGTTGAGTCCGCCAGTCGCGGAGTTGGTGTTGCCCCCTGCGATGCCCATTTTTTCAAGAAGTATGACATGGGCTCCCTTGCTTGAAGCCTCTGTCGCCGCGCAAAGCCCGGCACCGCCCGCACCGATGACCACGATGTCGCAGCTCTCATCGGCCAGCGCGGATGCGGGTGCGGAGGAAGCCTCGCCTTTTGCCAGGGCAAGAGCCATGGAAATCGCGCTTATCGTCGCCTTGGAAGTTATCGTTGCGCCGGACACCGTGTCCAGCTTGTCAACGCTCTTTGTCTTAAGGAACTGGTCTATTATCTTTTGCTCTGCTGGCTTGGCAAAGTCCGTCTCTTCCTCGGAGACAATCTCGCCGCTAACGACTTTTCCGCCCTGCACCGTCAGGCTCAAGTTAATGGGGCCGTTGCGCCCTGCCGCGCTGGCAGTCCACACACCGTCGTTGTAAGTTTCTCCGGCGGGCCTTGCCTTTACGCCTATTACGATAGCAATCGCCGCCAGAACAAGGAATGTCGGGACGATTATAAAGAATGGCTTTTTGTTCATCAAAGAACTCCTCTGTATAGAATTGTGTGCGTTTTTTTGTTCTTATTCTACAGAAAAAGAGAAGGTAAAACAAGGGTTCCGTCTTGGCTGTCTTGGCAATCGCGCCCACAATGTCGCAACCGGGCAATTGTTCCGCTTTGTCTTTCCCCGCGTGCCTGTTCTGTTCGTGTGCAAACGGATATTTGTCTTTTTGCCTGTTTTGGAATATAATGGAAGAATGAAATCCAAATCATCGTCCAAAAGCTTGAACCTGTCCAGCCTTATAATCCGGCTGCCCCTCTACATTGTCCTGTTCTGTTCCCTGCTTTACATTGTGAACGGCTTGATTGGATACAGGGTGTTCAAGTCGATATTCGAGGATGAATACACCAAGACTACCCGCCAGTTTGCATATACTGCCCTGTCATACATAGACGGGGACAGGATAGAGGACTATGCCGCCAGCGGCAGCACGGATGCGGAATGGGATGAGGCCGACCGGCAGCTGAATGTCCTGACTCGTACTGCCGCTCTCGCCTACATATACGTGATTGTGCCGGACGAAAAGTTTGAGTCCCGGATGTACATCTACGACACCGTGCATCCCGATGTGGTCAACGGCAAGGCCTATCCCCTGGGGCAGGTTAGCTCTCTCAAGCATTATGATGCTGAGTATATCGACAAGCTCAAGGCTGTCATTATGGACGGAGAGGACGACACCCGGTTTGTCTACAATAAGACCGGCGGCCATGTCACCACGTCCGTTCCGGTGAAAGACTCTTCCGGCAAGGGAGTGGCCATTCTGAGCATTGTAAAACCGATGAGCGAGGTGGATGCGCTCAAAGCCCAGTATCTTAGGACGACTTCCATATTCTCCGCCATACTCACGGTGCTTTTCATTTCCATCTACATATTCCTGCTGCACAAGTTGCTAACCAAGCCCCTCCTCCTCCTTACCAAGGAGACGGCCAGCTTTGCCAGCCACAAGGGTGAACTTTCCGGCGCGCTCAATAAAATCAAGGGCAAGAGCGAGATTGGCATACTGGCCCGCGCGGTTGAGCAGATGAGCGTGGACATGAACCGCTACATCGCCGACCTGACCCATACGACCGCCGAGAAGGAGAGGCTGAGCGCGGAGCTGGACGTAGCCACGCAGATTCAGGCCAACATGCTTCCCCGCATATTCCCGCCCTACGCCGACCACCCGGAGATAGAGCTTTTTGCTTCGATGGATCCTGCCAAGGAGGTTGGAGGTGACTTCTATGACTTCTTTATGATAGGCCAGGATCATTTCGCGGTAGTCGTCGGTGACGTGAGCGGCAAGGGGGTTCCCGCCGCCCTCTTTATGGTCGTCGCCAAGACCCTGCTCAAGAACGTGGGCTTGCAGGAGTCAAGCCCCGCCCGCATATTCGAGAAGGTGAATGACCAGCTGTGCGAAGGGAACGACGCGGGGCTGTTCGTCACCTGCTGGATGGGGATTCTGACTCTGAGCACCGGGGAGCTGCTCTTTGCCAACGCAGGTCACACCGCCCCGGTTATATTCCACGGCGGCAGGGTGGAGTACCTGACGGTCAAGCCCAACCTTATGCTGGCGGGTATGCAGGGCATGAAGTACAAAGATCACAGCACACGGCTGGAGCCCGGTGACAGGATTTTCGTCTATACGGACGGTGTTACCGAGGCCACCAACTCCAACAACGAGCTGTACGGGGAGAACAGGCTTATCCTGTGCATGGCGGACAAGAGGCAGCTGTCGGCCAAGGAGCTGCTGGAGGCCGTCCGTGATGACGTGAACCGATTTGTGGGGGATGCGCCCCAGTTTGATGATATAACCATGCTGGAGCTGTCGCTAAAGATTCTGCCCAGGCAGCAGGACGCTGACGGCGGCAGCAAAGACGAGGAGGGGATTGTGACCAAGGTGTTTGACGCTACCGATGAGAACATGGGGCCTGTGAATGACTTTGTACATTCTGTGCTCCCGGCGGACTGCCCGCTTGAGGTGCTGAACAAGCTGGATTTGGCCGTGGAGGAAGTGTACATAAACATAGCCCACTATGCATACAGGCCGGACGTGGGCACGGTGGAGATAAGCTGCCGCCTTGACCAGCAGGACGGAAATCTGCCCAAGCTTACGGTGACGTTCAAGGACAGGGGTAAGCCGTTCAACCCGCTGGCACGGAAGGATCCCGACATAACGCTTTCCGCCGAGGAGCGCGACATAGGAGGGCTGGGGATATTCCTGACCAAGAAGTTCATGGACGGAGTGACCTACTCGTTCGAGGACGGCCAGAACGTCCTTACGCTTAACAAGACGCTGGCGTAGGGAAACGCTGATTTGATGCCGACGGGGGCGGTGTTTCCATAGGATGATGCCGACGGGGGCGGGGGCGATGGTACTCAGGGAGTTGTAATATGGAACGGTTCGACTTGTACACGGCGGACAGGCAGCGGACGGGCAGGACGCTGGAGCGGGGCGAGCGCACTCCTGAAGGCTTCTACCGTCTGGTCATCCACGTCTGCATCTTTGACAGCAAAGGGCGTATGCTCATACAGCAGAGGCAGCCCTTCAAGGCCTCGTGGTCAAACCTCTGGGATGTAAGCGTTGGTGGTCAAGCCGTGACAGGGGACACCAGCCGGACTGCCGCCGAGCGAGAGGTGCGGGAGGAGCTGGGGCTTGCCATAGACCTCGCAGATACCCGCCCTGTCCTCACCTTGTACTGGAATCACGGATTTGATGATTACTATGTTCTGACGAAGGATGTCGATTTGAAAACGCTCACGCTCCAACCGGAGGAGGTGCAGGCTGTGCGCTGGGCGGAAAAAGACGAGATAATGCGGATGATAGACGGCGGGGAGTTCATTCCCTACGAGAAAGGGCTGATAGAGCTGCTCTTTTCCCGCCGGACAAACCGCAATGCCCAGACCCGCAAGGACTGGACATCGCCCGCTAAATAAGTTTTTAGATGATATTGAGCACGGAGTCCATGCCGGTGGCCTCGAATACCTGGCGGCAGAAGTCGGAGGGGTTTTGGACGGCCATAGTGCCACCTGTCGCTGTCATGAGCTTGTGAGCCATAAGAACGACACGGAGACCCGCACTGGAGATGTACTCCACGTCCTTCATGTCCAGGAACAGGGCTTTTATGCCCTTAGTGCAGTCCTTTAGCTTGCCTTCTAATTCCGGGGCGGTTGTCGTGTCCAGGCGGCCTGAGATGGAAAGAACCAGATTTGAAATAGCTTCATTTTTTTCTTCTGTGATGGTCATCGAACAAACTCCTCGTCCCCTATTTTCCTATTTTTTACAAAAAAGTCAATCCAATTCTTTCGTTTTTGGCAAACTTATGCTATAATGGCAGTATTATAGAAGAAAACACCAAGAGGTAAAAGATATGGTTTGCAGTAAGTGTGGAGCACAGGTGGCGGAAGGCTTCAAGTTCTGTCCGCATTGCGGCTCGCCTGTGGCGGACGGCGGGGCAGAGGCCAAGTCTGCGGTCGATAGCAGCGATATTCCCAGCTTGGTACTGGTCGCGGGTGGCACGTTCCCGATGGGGCTTAACGAGGTGAACCGCAAGATAACCCTTTCTACATTTGAGCTGGGTGCCACTCCTGTCACACAGCGGCAGTATTCACATATAATGAAGTCCAATCCTTCCAAGCTGACAGGCCCTGACAGGCCGGTGGAATGTGTCAACTGGTGCGAAGCCCTTATATACTGCAACTTCCTTAGTATAAAAGAAGGAATGACCCCCTGTTTTAGCATAGGCAATGCTACCGACCTGACCAAGTTTGACAGCAAGAGCCCCCTGTGGAAGCGCGTGGTATGCAATTTCACCGCCAACGGCTACCGTCTGCCTACCGAGGCTGAGTGGGAGTACGCGGCGCGTGGCGGCAAGGACTCTGACATAAGCCAGTTTGCGGGTGGCAGCAACATTGGCGAGGTCGCCTGGTACGGCGAGAACAGCAATGCCACTACCCACGATGTCGGCAAGAAGAAAGCCAACGGCCTGGGTCTGTACGATATGTGCGGCAACGTCGCCGAGTGGTGCTGGGACTACATGGGTGAGCTGCCCATAAGGGCAATGACCAACCCCCACGGCTCCAACATCGGGGACACGCACGTAAAGCGCGGCGGCAGCTGGCTGGACGACCCCCAGCAGTGCACGGTCTACTTCCGCAGTGCAAGCGGCCCGGCAGGAAAGAGCAGCACCCTGGGATTCCGCGTCTGCCGCACAGTCCAAGAGGAGGCTTCTAGCAACAAGCCGTCCAAAGAGGAAGTCTACGTCTAGCGGCGGTGATTACAACATAGTGGATTTATCGTCCGTCCTGGGCGGAGTGTTCGAGGGGCTGGAAAGCCCGGATGCTAGGCGGGCGGGCGATATATTTGCCGTCTGGCGCAAAATCCTTCTTGGCATAAAAAGCACTGTGAACCCCAATGAGGGGGCAAACCTTGCCGCCCATTCCCGCATCGTTGATATTAAGAGCGGCGTGCTCTTGGTGGAAGCCGACCATCCCGGCTGGATAGAGCTGCTGCAACTACGGAAGAACTACATACTTAAAGGCCTCGCGATGTATGCCAAGGATGTTCCTGTGCAGACCTTGGCTTTTCGTGTCGCCGGAAAGAGGGGCAATGTCACTGGTTCCAGCTACAGCATTGAAGAAGCCAGGGGGCTTGCGGAAAGCCGCTTGGACAGGGAAGAGGCGGCACTGGCAAAGGCCATGCCCCGTGCCCCTGCGGAGTCAAAGGCTGCAAGCAGACCGCAGGAAGAAATGGCTCCGGAGCTTAGTCAGGCACTGGCCGCACTCGGACGTGACATGGGAGTGCCCTTGTGATTCTGTTGGCGGTGATTCTGTTGACATAGGGAAACAGATATGATAAAAAAGGGTCTTGCAAAGGAGTGAGGATGCTGGGATTAAAGACCAAGATAATGAGGTTGGCTGCAAAACCGGTCTACTGCTGCCAGTATGCCCCCAGCAATGGAAAGCCCTTGGAATCGCTCCCCATCAGAAAGAAGTTCCGCCTGGATATCCCCACTTATGACGGAAGCGGACAGCTGGTTCACCCTGATATCTTCTATGACCGTTCGATAGCTAAATATGTCCTTGTCTTTACACCCCATCCTTTTTCCAACGACCGGTATGAGAACCCCTGCATAGCTGTTTCTGATGACGGCATTCATTTCCGTGAGGAGAGGCCGGGACTGAACCCCCTTGCCCCTGCCCCGGAGCATGACCACAACGATGATCCTGACATATCCTTTCACGACGGGCTGTACAATTTGGTCTATCTGGAGACTGTACGCCCCGACTACCAAAATGTCGTCTTGCTGCAAAGCCGCGACCGCCTGTCATGGGAGCGCAAAATCCTGTTCCGCCAGAATCTTGCCGGAACAGGTGATATAATTCTTTCTCCTTCGCAGGTATGGACAGGGGGGCAGTGCCGCTGTTTCTTTGTGATGGGGAACTACGGCAGGGGGCACACCATAAGGCTTGTATCAGGGAATTCCCTTGAGTCCCTGGATTTTGCCAATGCGGAGCTGCTCAATCTTGATGGCATACCGTCAGGTCTTATGCCGTGGCATCTGGATGTGTTGAGCGATGAAAACGGCGGCTGGCTTATGCTGCTGACATTGGTTGCCCACAACAAAGACGGCAAAGGGGGCAGGTACTTCCTGCATATCGCCCGCTCGGCCGACCTGACCAACTGGCAGCTTGACCCGGTTCCGGTAATAAGGAACTGCTACCGCTCTTCGGGCTTTGTCAAGGACGGACTGCTATATATATATTTCTCTTCCAGATTCTGGGCAGATGAGTGGACTGCCGGTTTGTACAAAATCCCCCTGTCTGAATCTTGGGCGGTAAAATCATAGAGCATTTCGTGCCCCATGCTTAAAGCCCTGCGCTTAAAGCACGGTGCTTCAGGCACTCTGGTTGAAAATCGCACCCGATTTCACTATAATTCCTTCCTATGAAAGTATCGCAGATTCCACTACGCACGCTGAGGGAAGCCCCGGCGGAGGCGACCATAGCGAGCCAGCAGCTGATGCTCAGGGCTGACTTAATCCGCAAGCTGGGCAACGGCCTTTACACATACATGCCGCTCGGTCTCAAGAGCTACCGCAAGCTAGAGGCAATCATAAAAGAGGAACTGAACAAATCCGGCGCACTGGAGTTCAAGCCTACCGTCGTCGTCCCCGGCGAAATCTGGAAGGCGAGCGGCCGCTGGGACACGATGGGCCCGCAGATGCTGACCGCGAAGAACCGGCAGGAGCAGGACATGGTCATCTCCCCGACTGCGGAGGAGGCCTTCACCGCCGTCATGGCTCAGGGCCTGACCAGCTACAAGCAGCTGCCGATCAACTGCTACCAGATAAACACGAAGTACCGCGACGAGATCCGCCCCCGCTACGGGGTCATGCGGGGCCGCGAGTTCAACATGATGGACGGCTACACCTTCAACGCCGATGACGAGTCGCTCGACCAGTCCTACCGCGCCTATGCCGATGCCTACCTCGCGATTTTCAGGCGCCTGGGCCTCAAGGTCATCGTCGTCAAGGCTGACACGGGCAGCATGGGCGGCAGCGGCAGCGAGGAGTTCATGGTGGAAAGCCCCATCGGGGACGACACGCTCATCCTCTGCCACGGCTGCGACTACGCCGCCAACGTGGAGAAGGCCGCCTGCAAGCCCGATCAGGCGGTCGGCAATGACGGGAAGCCCCAGGTCAGGACCGACCTCCCCGTCGAGGAAGTGGCGACCCCGAACGTCTTCTCCATAGAGGACATGGAAAAGTTCTTCCAGTCCACGCCCAAGACCTTCATCAAGTCGCTCATTTACCGCGTCATCAACTCCACGCTGGACATGGGCAGCGCGCCCGGCGGCAAGGAGCTCAAGGCCGTCAAGGACGGGAACCTCACCTTCTACCCGGTCTCTTACGTCTGCGTCGCCATCCGCGCTGACCTTGAGGTGAACGAGGCTAAGCTTGCGGGCGCGCTCAAGGCGAGCGAGGTCTGCCTTGCCGACGACGAGGAAATCCTGAAGTGGGCGGGGGCGGGCCACGGCTTCGTCGGGCCGCTCACCGTGAAATGCCCCGTCCTGCAGGACCTGTCCGTGAACGACATGCACGACGCGATTACCGGCGCGGGCAAGCAGGGCTACCACATCAAGCACGTGGAGCCTGAGCGGGACTACAAGCCATGGATGAAGGCGGACGTGCGCACCGCGAAGGAGGGCGACACTTGCCCGGTCTGCGGCGGAAAGTTCTACACGACCAAGGGAAACGAGCTGGGCCACATCTTCAAGCTCGGAAAGAAATACACCGAAAGCATGGGCGTGAGCTACCTGGACAAGAACGGCAAGGCCGCCATACCCACGATGGGCTGCTACGGCATCGGCGTTGACCGCGTGCTCGCTTCGATCATCGAGGCGCACCACGACGACAAGGGCATCATCTGGCCGGTCAGCGTCGCCCCCATGACGGTCTGCATCGTGCCGATTAAGTACAAGGACGCGATGAAGGACGCTGCGGACAAGCTCTACGACGAGCTCTTGGCCGCCGGTGTTGAAGTCCTCCTGGACGACCGCGACGAGCGGCCCGGAGTCAAGTTCAACGACGCTGACCTCATCGGCTTCCCCGTCCGCGTCACCGTCGGCGACAAGAACCTGCCCAAGGTGGAAATCAAGCTCCGCCGTCAGGATGAGGCCGAGCTGGTTCCGCTCGAAAACGCCGCAGCCCGCATTCAGGAGCTGATTAAGGCCGAGTACGAGGCCCTCGGCTGATTCTGCGGTATCAGGGAAAAACGTTTCTGCGCTTTTCTGGTCCATAGGAAACGTATGGGGACACCCCGCTGGAACTTCCAGCGTAGCGTCAAGGCTGTACGTTTCCCGTGGGTCGGTTGCAACAATCTTTTTTCTTCTATATAATGGCTTCCTATGGATGAAAAACTGATAGAGAGCTATAAAGCTTTTTTAAATGACGGCAAGACCGAGCGCGAGTGCTGCGCGAGAATCATAGAAGACGCCAGGGCTGCCGGATACAAGGATATACGGGACTGCAAGATCCTCAAGGCTGGGGACAAGGTTTATATAAGCAAGTTCGGCAAGGCTGTTGCCCTGTTCAACATCGGCACTGGGAGCATTGAGGACGGGCTGAACATCCTGGGAGCCCATATCGACTCTCCCCGCCTGGATGTCAAGCAGAACCCACTCTACGAGAAGGATTTCCTCGTCTACCTGAACACGCATTACTATGGGGGAATAAAGAAGTACCAGTGGTTGACCTTGCCCCTTGCCCTGCACGGGGTGGTCTGCAAGAAGGACGGCACGACGGTAAATGTCCGCCTGGGCGAGGACGAGGAGGACCCCGTGTTCGTCATCAGTGACATCCTGCCCCATCTGGCCCAGAAGCAGATGAAGGAGGCTGCCTCGGATTTTGTTCCGGGAGAGAGCCTGGATCTTATACTGGGCAGCGAGATTCCCCCCAGAAAGGACGATGACGGGAAAGACAAGAAAGACGACAAGGCCGAGAAAGACGAGAAGGACAAGGCAAAGAAGTCCGTCCTGAAAATTCTCAAGGACAAGTACGGCATTGATGAGGCTGACTTCGGCTCTGCGGAGCTAGAGGTAGTCCCGGCTGGCAGGGCACGAGACCTGGGCCTGGACCGCTCTCTGATCCTCGCTTACGGTCAGGATGACCGTTCCTGCGCCTACACGTCCGCTGCCGCCCTGTTCGCGAGCAAGGCGGGTGCCAGGACGACCTGCTGCCTCTGCGTGGACAAGGAGGAAATCGGGTCGGTCGGTGCGACCGGCATGGAGAGCCACTTCTTTGAGAACGCCGTCGCCGAACTGGTCGCCCGGCTCGGGACTTACTCGGAGCTTTCCGTCCGCCGTTGCCTGTACAACTCCTACATGCTCTCCAGCGACGTGAACGCCGCCTACGATCCTCAGAACGGCGACCTCTATGACCGCGACAACGCTTCCTTTCTGGGAGGCGGCATCGTGTTCAACAAATACACGGGCAGCCGGGGCAAGTACAGCGCGAGCGACGCTATGCCGGAGTTCATCGCCAAACTGCGCGGCTTGCTTGACGGCAGGAACATCCGCTACCAGATGGCGGAACTCGGCAAGGTCGATCAGGGCGGTGGAGGAACGATTGCCTATCTTGCCGCAAAGTACGGCATGTACGTGCTGGATGCCGGTGTCGCCGTGCTTAGCATGCATGCCCCTTGGGAGATTACTTCCCGCGAGGACATCTGTCAGGCATACGAGGCATACAAGGCTTTCCTGACGCTGGCGTAGGGCAAGGATGCTTTTTAACTCCGTAGCCTACTGGCTTTTCTTTCCGCTTGTCTGCCTGGGGTATGCGGTATGCTCCTCGCTGATCAGGCGGAATTCCGTGACCCGTCTCTTCCTGCTGGCGGTCAGCCTGTTTTTCTATGCATGCTGGAATCCTGCGTATCTTTCGCTTATACTGATTTCGGTGTGCATCACTTATCTGTCAGGTCTGGGCATGGAACGCTGGCCGGCGAGGAAGAAGCTTGTCCTCGTCATCTCATTGCTCAGCAACCTGGCAATCCTCTTCTTCTTCAAGTACTACAACTGGTTTGCCGTTTCCGCCAACGCCATCGCAGGTCTTCTGCCGGGGGGCTTCCGCCCCTTTGCCCTCTCGTCATTCGCCCTTCCCGTCGGCATCTCCTTCTATACCTTCCAGGCGCTCGGATATTCGATCGACGTATATCAGGAGAAGCTGCCGGCGGAGCGGAACTTCGTCACATACGCGCTCTTCGTCACCTTCTTTCCCCAGCTCGTCGCTGGACCAATCGAGCGGACGGAGAACCTCCTGCCTCAGTTCAAGTGCGATTATGGCTTTGACTACGGGCGCGTCACGGACGGGCTCAAGCTGGCGGCATGGGGCATGTTCATGAAGGTCATCGTCGCGGACAGCATTGCCCCCTACGTGAACGGCATCTACGGCGACATCGGCGGGGCGACAGGCTGCTCCGTTGCCCTCGCGACATTGTTCTTCGCCGTGCAGGTCTACGCGGACTTCGCGGGATATTCAAACATCGCGATTGGCTGCGCGGAGGTGCTCGGTTTCCGCCTGATGAAGAACTTTGACCACCCCTATTTCTCCTCATCTGTGCCCGAGTTCTGGAGACGCTGGCACATAAGCCTGGGAGCCTGGTTCAGGGATTACATCTATTATCCCGTAGGCTTCGCTTCCTGGAACGAGAAACTCTGCTCTGTGTTCTGCGGCAAGAACAGGAGGAGAGTTTCCAAGATGATGGGTTGCGTCGCATTTGCCTGTGTCTGGCTTTCGACGGGCCTCTGGCACGGGGCGGCATGGCACTTCGTCGCATGGGGTGCGGTATACGGGGTATATGTCATTACGTCCGTGCTGACAAAGAAGCTCAGGGCTTCCGTCCGTGTCAGGCTTGGGCTTGAGAAAGACGGGCAGGTCACAAGGCCCTGGCATTACGTCCAGATACTGATTACGTTTTTCCTCGTCAACATCGGCTACGTCTTTTTCCGCGCGGACAACATGGCTGACGCGGGGATGGCCCTTGCGAAGCTTTTCTGCCTGTCGGCCGAGCTTGCGGGCGGAATCGCGTCCGTCGGCAGGCAGGGGCTGGTCAACGTGGTCCGCGAGCTATTCGTCCTGCACGAGGGGGTGAGCGGGTTCGGCTTCAAGCTCGCGCTCAGGGCCCTGCTCCTCTGCGCCATGCTTTTTGCCGCGTCGTTCGTCTCGCGCAAAGAGGACGGGCGCAAAGTCCTTGCCCGCCAGCCCGCCGCCGTCCGCTGGCTCTGCTATTATGCCGTCTCTTTTGTCATAGCCCTCTCTCTCCTCATGACGCACGAGGACGTGCAGTTCATCTATTTTCAGTTCTAGGCAGGGAGGCTTTCAGTACATGAAACGGTTTTTCATCAAGCTTTCGGCATTGCTCGTTCCTCTTGCGCTTGTCTTTGTCCTGCCGCCTCTTCTCGTGGATCCCTTCAACGTCTTTCACCGCAAGGCTGTCAGGCGGAACGGGGTGGAGCCGAACGAGAACTTCATCAAGACCGCCTACGTGCTGGACAACAAGGACAAATTCGACTCCTTCGTGTTCGGATCCTCGCGCGTCGGTGCTCTCCACGTGGAGAACATAGAAGGTTACAGGGCATACAACATGACCTACTCGTTCGGCATACCGCAGGAACACCTGGAGAACATCATGACGTTCCTGGATGCCGGGATCAAGATAAGGATGATACTCATAAACATAGATGAGGTATGCTGCGCGATTGACGGCAAGGAGCATTTCTCTGATCCAATGCACCGGCCGTATCCGTCTGACGGAAACTTCCTGTCCTTTTATTCGATGTATATGAAACCGGAGATCGTATTGCAGTCCCTGCCGATCATCATGAGAAACAAGCAGGACGATGAGGATACCTGGAGG
>JAFTEK010000092.1 GCA_017453705.1 Treponema sp. | reverse complement strand
TTCCCCCTCATCAGAGTTCTTGCCCTCCACCTGGGTCTGGGCAAGGTCAACGATAGAAAGGTTCTTGCGGTTCTTGAGCCACGTGCCCTCAAAGAGTGCGTATATCTCATCAGCCTTAAGCTCCCTCTGCGCATCGTCCGCAGCTTTCTTGACCACAGCCCCAAGCGCGGGATGCATTGCTTTTGGTACGGACAGCCCGTAATCCTGCTCCAGGACAAATGCCGCCCCCCCCTTCCCGGACTGGCTGTTTATCCTGATTAGACCCTCGTACTGACGGCCAATATCATGCGGGTCTATCAGAAGATAAGGTACGTCCCAGAGGTCTGACTTATCCATCTTTGCACGTGCGGCCATACCCTTGCGTATAGCGTCCTGATGGCTGCCGGAGAAAGCCGTGAACACAAGGTCGCCGACGTAAGGTGTACGGGGGAATATCTCCATACCGGTAAAGTTCTTGTACTGCTCGGCGACAGCAGTGATGTCACGGAAATCCAGCTCAGGATCCACCCCCTGGCTGAACATATTCAGGGCCACATTCACAATGTCCAGGTTGCCAGTCCTCTCTCCGTTACCAAAGAGGCAGCCTTCCACGCGGTCAGCCCCGGCAAGCAGCCCCAGCTCAGCGGAGGCAACACCGGTCCCCCTGTCATTATGGCAGTGGGTACTCAGTATAACCTTTTCCCTCTCGCTTATGTGCTTGGAAAAATACTCCACCTGATCCGCATATACATTGGGGCTGGAACATTCCACCGTCGTAGGCAGGTTCATGATTATCTTCTCGCCGGGCATAAGCCCCCACGCAGCCTTGACAGCCTCACATATTTCAAGGGCATAATCTATCTCCGTCATGGAAAAGCTTTCCGGCGAATACTCTATGCGAATTTTCTTCCTGTCTTCATCGCCAAGGCATCCCTTGATACATTCCACACCGTCAACAGCTATCTTGGTTATCTCTTCCTTGGTCTTGCCAAAGGTATACTTGCGCTGGGCGGGGGAGGTCGAGTTGTAAATGTGGAAAATCGCCTTGCTAGCCCCCTTGAGGCTATCCACAGTCTTCCTGACCAGCTGCTCGCGAGCCTGGCAGAGAACCTGGATTGTCACGTCATCAGGGATATGGTTCTCCTCTATCAGGCGGCGGATGAACTCATACTCAGTGTCGCTTGCGGCGGGGAAACCTACCTCAACCTCCTTGAAGCCCAGCTTCACCAAGAGGTCAAAGAACGCAAGCTTAGTCTCTATGCCCATCGGGTTGACCAGAGCCTGGTTCCCGTCGCGAAGATCCACAGAACACCATACAGGGGCCTTTGTTATGTGGCGGGAAGGCCAGTCCCTGCTTTCGAGCGGTATGTCCGCTATTGGCGCATACTTGCCGTTTGGATTCATGACTGACATATTAAACTCCTTATCAAACAATTTAAAAACAAAAAGGACCCACCGCCAAAGCAGCAGGTCCTGCAATTTCAAAATCTAAACAAGATGATGAAGTCTCACAAACAGGCCAGCTACTTTCGGCAATCCAGAGGAAGACATAGCTGAAGACCTAGCAAAATCCGTATCATCGTTGCTACTATAGAACAAATCCAATAAATAGTCAAGGGTGCTGTCCGTTCGCTTTTGCCAGCCCTGTAGCCTGTGCAGGGCTTCCTCCTGTGCAGTCATCTCGCCAGCGGCCGGCACTTTACAAGTTACCACCTGCGTCCGGCAGGCAACATCGCCGTGATAACTACTTCCTCAGGTTCCTAAAAAGCTTCTCCAGCACCCCGTTGAACTCGTCCGTGGAATATTTAAGCTGCTTAAGGAAGGAATTGTCCTCCAGCGAGCCCAGGACAGCATCCCTCTCCTTTTTGTTGCGGAACGTTATGGAGCGGAAGAAGTCCGTGTAGTCCTTCTCACGGGAGCTTATCGAAGACTCCAGCATCTCCATTGACACATACGCCACATCATTGCTTATATCCTCGTAGACCTCACGGGTGAACTCCACGATGTCCCTGCTGTAAAGCTGCTCAAGCAGGTAGATGGCATACCGCGCCTTGTACTCTGTATATGATGACTGGCATTCATCATAGAAGGCATGGACTTGCTCCCAGCCTTTGACCCTGCCTATTTTTATCAGCGAGAAAAGCTCGTAGACCTTGGAAGAAGGTATAACCTGGCCTCCTACGTTCATCCAGCTGGTATAGAGGGGAAGAGCCTTTACCCTCATGACATCTTCCTGACCCAAGGACTCTATCCCCATCTCCAGCCCCCACTGCATCAGGCTTTCCACAGCAAAATACTTCACAATGCGCCTGTACTCCCTGTAGGCCTGGGCGGGCTTCTCTATAATCGCCCCATACTTTCTCTGGCAGCGGTCATCCAAAAGCAAGAATCGGGCTTCCGGGTTCTGGTGCAGGTAGTCCTTGGCTATCTGATGGCTCTCCTCCTCGCTCGCAGCTTTAGAAACCCTGGTTCTCATCTCTGAAAGGAACTCAGGCCTAGGATTCTGGACGGTCATCTGCGCAAGGGATTGATCCGAAAGCTTGAGGTATCGCTCTGTCAGCTCTATGAGCCTCCTTATTGCGGCCTCAACCTCCTGCATCGTGTCAGGAGCCAGGGGATTGGTCTCTATGTGCTGTACCTTCACAACCCTCTTGTCGCGGGAAGCGAACTTGTACTTGTTGCGAACTATGGCAAACATATTATAGATGAACCAGTAGGCCGGTATGATATGCACGGCCCTGCCATCGCCCCCAGTCGCAACCAGCGAGAACGGATATGTAATATTAAGCTCGTTCTGGTAGCTTCCCTTGGAAACAAGGACAAAAGAGGCGAAAGAGGAGTCATACTTGAAGTCCGAGCACAGACCCGGCCAAAAGCCCCTACCAGCGACCATCTCCCCATCAGGTGAGCGTGAGTTGTGGTTGGAGCCAATGGTGGCGGCAGAGGCGACATTGCTCTGCCCCATCACGGTCGCGGCAATCAAGAAGGAAGAGTTGTGGTGCTGCTCGTGGAAGGGAAAAATCAGGTTGTTCAAAAGCTCACAGCAGGAAACCGTGGAGTTGTCCCCCAGAAAGGAGTTCAAGAGCCTTGCCCCGTACTTGAGCTGGCAGTTGCGGCCTATGACAAAACGGACGGCTACAGCCTGATAGAACACGTGGCTCCCATAGCCCATGATTCCGTTGACCATCTCCACACCCTCACCTATCTGGCTCGGCTCCTGCTCGCTTGAGAGAACCGTGATGTTCTTGAGCTTGAAAGCCCCCTTTATGTAAGCAAAGGAGCCTATCTTGGCATCCTTAAGCAAGGTACAGTTCTTTATAACAACATCGTCCTCGACAATCCCAAACGTGTTGTTCCTGCCGTCATTGCCCATCTCGGTGAAAGCCTTGAACTTGTCCATCAGCAGCGTGTCGTCACGGAAACGGGACCAGATGTATGCATCCGCCGCTATCATTCCGGTGAAAGCCAGGATGCCGCGGCCTCCGTTCTCGTTGCCTACACCTATCCAGATGCGGTTCTCCTCATCCTCGCCTTCCTTCAGTATGCCCTCACCGAATTTGGAGTGCCTGGTACAGCTCATCTCCTGCACATTGAAGAGCATAACGCGGTCGCCTATCTTATAGTTGGACAGGTAGCCGACATTGTGTACCACGCAGTCATCCCCTATGACCACATCATACAGGACGGAACGGTAGATACCCACATTAAGCTCCAGGTCATGGAAACGCAGTGTGGCCGGGCGGATTACGCCAAGGACGATTATGCCGTTGAACTCCGACTGGGCAATCAACGAAGGGTCAAATTCCCCCTCCCCGTCCGGGACAAAGACATTCTGCCAGTCTGGATCAGAGGAAAAGTTCCTGTTCTTCTCAAGCACGGATATCTCTTTATCTGTAAGATGTCGCTTTCCTACGACCTTATCAACCGGGCAGACGGCCCTGGGCCTGTCCTTGAGCAGCGTAACCTTTGGCATGTGGCCGATTATAAAGCTTTTGCAAGCCTTTTGCAAGTTTATGCAATATGATATAATCTCTTGCCATGAGAAGATTATTCCGGGTTTTGCTGGCGGCCGTCCTTGTATGCTTTACGTGGCCGGCATCCGCCAAGGACACATTCCTGCCGAACCTACATATATACACACTTGATTCCGGCATGATGATATTCATTAACGAAGAGAAGAATTCCGCCATGCCCCACGTGGAATTCGCAAGCAGGGCGGGCTACTCCCACCAGACCAGCTCTGACGCGGGATTCTTTGAGCTGTACTACAGGCTCTTCCTTAACAGCGCGGACAAGGGCTTTATAAAGGACAACCCCATAAGCAGCGCGCTTACGGCGGACACTGTATCCTTTTCCTGCGATGTCACGCCGGACATGCTCGCGGAGGCCGTGAGACAGCTCTACCAATGCGCCGTTGAGCCGACATTCACGGATGCCGATATCCAGAAAGTCTACAAGCAGATGAAAGAAGACATCGCAAGCTACCAGAAGAGCGCGACAGGCTTTCTGAACAGCGCGATAGAGTCCCGGATGTTCCCCGGAGAGCCATGGAAGCAGAACTTCGGAATAAACCTTGAGACATTCAGCTCATACAGCATGCCCCAGATAAAAGGCTTTCTGGAATCCATCCGCCAGTCCTACTACACGCCCGACAACTCCATACTGATAATCACTGGAAATGTGGACGCACAAAAGACAGCCCAGTTTGTCTCGGATTGTTTTTCCGGCTGGAAAACGGCATTCAGCGGAAGCACAAAGAAAAACGGCAGCCTGCATTACACCAAGCAGCGCAAGTTCGTCCTTTCATCCCCGATATTCTCCAGGGAGATGACCCAGATTGCCATACAATACACGGAATTCTCCGATGCAGAGGCAAAGACGGCGGCAAGGGCCTTCAACCTGGGGGATTCCCCGTTCCACACCCTTCTTATGCAGGACAAATCCCTGGGAATAAGGGGGGAAGGATACCTTTCCGCAAGCTGCTCCAGCGAGGCGGGAACAAGCCGCGTAATCCTGCAGGGCATAATGGAAGCCCCCTTCTCTTTCTTGGACGACGGAGAGACAGCAGACCAGGAGCAGATCGCAAAAGCAACGCCTGTTTCCCAGGCAGAGAACTTTGTCCAAAGGACAAAGGAAGCCCTGGCCTTAAGCAAAAAGCAGTTTGACACGGCAAGGGACAAGGTGGCGGCCTCCCTGAGCATGGGCAGCTGGGGGAGCAAGGGACTGGCTGATGCCATTGTAGCTTTCTGGGCGCAAAGATCCTATGTAAAAGCCGAGAACTTTTATTCAACATTCCTTGCCTACTACGACAGTATAAAAAAGCTTGAGCGGCAGGCCTTCGCAGAAAAAATTGACCGTTCACGCCCGTTTGTGTTCGTCATGGTGAACGACGAAGTATACAAGGAAAATGAGGGTGCCTTCAAGGAGCAGGGATACGAGCTTGTCTCAGAGAGCAATGCGGCCTGGTACCAGATGGAAGCATACAAGCTCACTAAGACAACAGAAAAGAAAAACGAAGCCGGCAAAAAAGATACATTCAGCCCCTCCGCCTACTCGCTCTATTACATAGACAATGTGAAAAGCCTCAGCTCAACCAAGCTGTCCAATGGAATCCCCCTGGTGGTAAAGTCCACCCCCGGCAGCCAGACCGTCGTTACATCCATAGCCATATCAGGCGGGGAGAGCGCAAGCCCCAGGGGAAAGCATTTCATGCGCACCCTCCTCATAAACGCATTCGCCAGCTGCATACAGGACGAGATGATAAAGATGCGGGACGGAGGCCTTTTATCCGGTGACGTGAGCATAAAAGCATGGACCACAGAAGTGACCAGCTACATCACAATGGAATGTATGGCATCGGAGCTTGGGCGGGCACTCACGGCGTTGACCAACGCAATAGTATACGGTGACATACGCCCCCTCTCAGCGGACAGGCTCATAAGCGACCAGAATTACCAGACCAGGCTTAAGACGGACGCCTTGTCATGGCAGCTCAAATCAGCGGCAATCCGCTACATATACTCAGGCAGTGCATACGAAGACATTTTCGACATATCAGAGACGGAAGAGCTAAGCTCCACGGACTTCCAGTCCATAATCCTGTCCTACACCCAGCTTCTGGATGCATCCCTTTATTCCCTTGTCATTGTCGGAGACACCGATGCTCAGCAGGCCAGGGAACTTGCGGAAAGCACAATAGGGGTACTCAGGATGCAGAAAGAAAGGGAGGTGACTTTCATACCACAGCCGTCCTATGAGCCAAAGACGCTGGACATTGCGCTAAAGCATACATACACATCCGATTTGGATCCCGCGCTGGCACCAAAGGAGTCCCCCCTGCTCGTTCCCACCCAGAAGTATTACGACCCCATGCAGTTCTATTTCTCAGCGCCCGCATACGGAACCCAGAGGGAGCTTTTCAACGCCCTGCTACTGGAACTGGAGAAACTGACGGAAGAAGATCTGGGCGAAGGCTATGAATGTCGGGCGGAAAAAGCGACGAGCATCGTAAACATAGGGATGATAGAAGCGGAGAAACTACTGCACCGGATGAGCTTTATCAACTCATTCAAGGCCGCGCGCAACAAGCTCTCCAGTATGCTAAGAAGTGATGAGCCGCAGACAAGAGAAAAGGCAATATCCGACATACGCCTCCTGTGGAACCGCATCGTGATGATTCAGACACAGACCAACGAAGGCACAGCCCGGCTAATACAGGACGGAATCCTGGACGGCAACAAGAGCCTGTACCTGGACTCCTACATAGTCATGCAGAACGCCACGGCGGATGATTTTGTAAAGATACTGGATAAATACATACCTGAGGACGGATTCCTCAGGCTGTTCTCACAGGACTCGCAGAACTAGGCCGCTATGGAAGCTACGCTTCCAGGCGTGCCTGTCGGCCGCTATGGAGGCTATGCCTCCACATGCACCAAACTGCCAGATTCGTCCTGACGTGCGTAGACAGAGCGGTGCGCGCGGTAGGGGTTCTTAAGCCCGCTGATGTCGCGCCTAATGTCCAGCATACGGACACGGAGCAGCTTCTGGTTCTTGATGTTCTGATTTACAACTTTCTCCCTCAAGGCCACAAGGTCATCCTGTATCTTTGTCACAGGGATTATGTCCTCCGGGTTGTAAGTCGAGGCATGGGACTTCTCATAGAGCCTCTGCATCGGAACGATAATCCTCTGCAACGAACCTATGTTCTTGACTATCTGGTTACTGAGGTCTGCATGGGCAATTATCGCATCAGCGTTGTCCTCGTTGATTTCGTCCTCCTGCATCTCCAGTATGCGAAGGTACTCACGGAACTTTTCCCTCTGCTGCTCCAGCAGGTAACGGAAACGCCTGAGGATTGCCACACGCTCCTCAATTTCTCTCTGGTCTAGGTTTTCTTTCATTGTCCCCTCCTTAATGAAAGGCTTTTAACCGTTGATGCTAATGGCGGGGCTGTCGTTGGCCATCTGAACCTGGGTATTTGCCAGACTGTTGGCTGCCTGAACCCATGAATTCAAGAGATCGGAGAGCATCTTATGCACGCTCTCCAAAGTCTTCTTGTCATGTGACAGCGAAACAGAGAGAAGCTGTTTATTGAAGAAGATGTAGAGGGACATCAAGCTCTTTGCTATATCCCCCCCCTTCTCCATGTCAAGGCTAGCCTCCAGTTCCGAGATTATATCGGAAGCCTTCTGCACCTTCTGACCGAACTTCTCTATGTCGCCGGGCTTGACCTTATTCTCATCGTCAACAAGCGCGATGGCCTCCTCCAGCCTTGAGACCGCACCTTCGTAAAGCATGACAACAAGGGAACCCTGGCTTGCCGTCTTTACTCCGATTTCCTGATAAGCCTTGAAACCATTGCTCGCGCTATAACCCATTTTGCTCCACCATATAATGCCACAAATCGTTATTATGCGTTGACAGCCTCGCGGTCTGCCGGGGTCTCCATCTTGGTCAGATAACCCGTGCGAATACAACTGTCAAACAGGGTCTTTGAGATGTAATCAGTCGTTACGTCATTGTATCCGTCCTTGTCGCGGACGATGCGGACAACATATCCATCATCCAGCTCGCGAACGATGGTCATGTAGTCAGTTGACTTTCCCAAACTTTTTACTGTATAACTTGCCATTATGTTCTCCTTTACCCATTAGGATTTATTACCTAGCTTTATTTTCGGTACTGGAAAATGACCCTTTAGACTTTTTTGACTTTCGTGAAACCATAAGGAGGCCGCTGAGATGACATTCTGCGACGCACACCTGCATGCCGCCTGCTGCGACTGGAAGGCAAACGACGGCTTTCTTGCCGCATCCTGCGCCCATTCCATAGAAGAATTCTACCGGCAGGAAGAACTTGTAAAAGAATCAGGGAACAGCCTGGCCCCCATGTTCGGAATGCATCCGCAGATGCCCCTGACACAGAACGCGGATTTCATGGAAGAACTCCTTAAAAGCTCAAGGATAATCGGAATCGGCGAGACAGGCTTTGACCTGTTCACGAGCGGCTTCAAGGCTCAACTTGCAGCCCAGGAGCAAGCCTGGGGCATTTCGCTGGAACTTGCGGCCAGATATGCCGTTCCCGTCCTAGTCCATGACCGGAAGGCACTTGATTTTATATTCCGCGACGCAAACAAGCTCAAGGCTCTGCCCGCGGTCATCTTCCACTCATTCGCATTCGGCCCCAGGGAAGCCTTTTCCATCCTGAGGCATGGGATAAACGCATATTTCTCTTTTTCCAAGCAGATTCTAAACGGCAACAAGAAAAGCCGTGCCTGTGTATCGGAGATAGCCTTGGATCGCCTTTTGCTGGAAACGGACGCCCCATACCAGACGCTGAAGGGTGAAAAGGCGACAAGCCCCGGTGAAATACAAAGGGTTTACGCCGAAGCCGCCGTCATCCGCGGCATAGAACAGGAAGTCCTCGCCGATGCCCTTATGGACAACTTCAAGGCCGCCTATAGCTATCCGCGCACGTAAAGGCAAAAGCGGATGCTTGCCCAAGCGTCCTTTACGTGCTATGCTGTCAGCAAGATGCTGACAAAAAACGAGAGGGCGAAAGAACGCCTTTACACTATAGTCCTGCCGCCCCTGCTCGCAGCCCTATGCTTCATCCTTATATACGGAACTAAGATTCTGAACCCCTTCT
>JAFTEK010000091.1 GCA_017453705.1 Treponema sp. | reverse complement strand
GAGCTATGGGGAACAGAGGGCTGTACTGATTTTGCGGGCGGCGGTCAAATGTCCCCGTGTGCTTATTTTGGATGAGCCTTGTCATGCCTTGGACGAGGATTACCGGGACAGGATTCTGGATCTGCTGGAGACGGTGGCGGCCACTGACACAACGACGCTCCTGCATGTTACCCATGAGAGTGATGAAGTTCTGCCCTGTGAGCATCACGTGCTGGAGCTGTGCCCTGGCGAGGATCCGATGTACAGGATTCTGAGCCGCTGACGGTCTTCTTGTTGACGAGATTGCCGTTGAGGGGATTGCCACGGACGAGACAGCCGCTGACGGTTCTGCTCTTATTTCGTTTGGCTGCTCTCTTCCAGGACTCTACCGTAGCCGGTCAGGTGCTGCGCCCAGTATCCGTCATCTATGGAGCTTACGATGACTCCTGTTTCCGGCCCGTCGCTCGCCGCATGGATGAACAGCCTCTTGCCTTCCAGCTTGCCGATTCCTACAAGGCTTGCGGCCTTGCCTTTTTCGTCCTTGCCCTCATAGCGGCCCAGGTAGATGCCCACATGGGAGACATCCGGCGAGGAGGTGGTTTTAAAGAATACCAAGTCGCCCGGCTCCCTGTCGGCGGCTTCTATTTTTTCCACTTTCACGCTGGAGTAGATTCCCTTGGACGAGGGGGGCAGGATTATGTTGGCTCCGTAGTTGAGAGCATAGGAGACAAAACCTGAGCAGTCAAATCCGTCAGGGTTTTTGCCGGCATAACGGTAGGGCGTTCCCCTCAGGGTGAGTGCAAAGTCAATAAGCTGCTGCCTTTGGGGAGAGACTTCAACGCGGGCTGCCTTGGCCTGGCAGAAGCAGTTGACTGGAATGAACACTGCCAATGCGGACAGGAATATTATTGTGGTAGCCCTCACTCTTTTTACGATTTTCATGTTTGGTTTGCGCTTGGAATTCATATATTTTTACCCCCTTCTTATGATTAACGGAATAAAGTCCTTGTTTAGACAGTGCAAAAGCATCCGCCACAAGCATTGAAAAAAGGTGAAATCTATTGTAGATTTATATGGAAACCTGCCCTATGGCATCTTTGTTTGTTTACTGGAGGCATAAAAATGAAAAAGAAGCTTTCTTCACTGCTGCTTGCGGCCTTAGTGCTGTGCGTGTCCGCATCGGCCATTCCCCTTGTCAAGCCCTATACACCTGATTATTCAGGGGAATTTGTCTATTACAGGGACTTGAGTTTTACCACTCCCAGCCTTGTTGGTATCATATACTACAATGAGTCCACCTATGGGGCCAGGTATTATTGTCCTGCGGACAAGGCCGCGCGTACCCAGGAGAGGGACATCTCAATATATTTCACGATTGACGCTGAGAACGGGAGCATCGAGTTTACCGGGGAGAATATCTACGGCTCGGACGGCAGCCAGGATGACGCGGACATCGTGAACTACCTGCACGACTTCTTCTATGAGTTTGCCGAGAGGCGGCAGAAGATAGACCTGAAGGGGCCGGAGCCGTTGACTGTCACGGATGACTTTGCCCAGTTTGGCGGTGATGTCAAGATAACTTATGACAACCTTATTCCTATCTTTAATCTGGCCGGGCTGAGCACCCTGGACGGGACTGATGTGCTTTATGTGGAGACAGTCGGCATTCTTAGCGACACTAATGACCCCGCCTTTAGTTTTTACAAGGGAACAAACGGCATTCCCAAGGACAAGGGGCGTAAATTCAACGGAAAGTCCTTTGCCAAGGCAAAGCCTGTTACAGTGGGGCGGCAGACTGTCACTCTGGATGATGGCTGGACGCAGGGAACGGACAATATGTTTCTTCTGGGAGACAGTGCCCTGCTCACTCTGACTGAGATTGCCCGCCCGGATATTTTCAAGGATTCACCCGACCAGTTCCGGGAGATTCTGCTGCGCAAGCTCAGCGAAGGCAGCTCTACCTCTTACACCCTATGGAAGCAGAGAAAGTGTGTGCAGACTGATTCCGCTGTTAAGCTGGACAGCATCTTCTGGGAACCGACGGAAAGCAATGTGACCCGTGACTTCAAGAGGCTGACAAAGCTTTCAAATGGCGGCTATGCCCTCTTGTCTTTGACTGTCTTTGATTCAGTGTATGCCAAGAAGAAAAGCTACTTTGACAAGATTTTGACGAGTTTGTCTGTCGAGGAATGAAAGCCCGTTTCTGCCTGCTGAATTCTGTTTTTTCTCGTTTGCTGCCTGCCCTTGGGCTTGTTCTGGTTCTTCCGCTTGTTTCCTGTGTAAAGTCAGGGGGGGCGGAAGAGGGGCTTGGAAGTTATTATAATTCTGTATATGCTGATAACGGCTTGGTTTCCTATGCTATTGAGAATTCAAAAAGCTACGAGTCGGCTCTTGCCCTATATGAAAGCCTTTCTTCTGAGCTGGAGGAGCGGGGGCTGGAGGACTGCGATTTCGCGCTTTCCATTGTTTTTCCAGAGATGCTGCGCTATGGCGGATTCCGCAATTTTATGGAATTCCTTGCGACCAAGCTGGTCTATTCTGTTTCACCGTCGTTTGCCGGATGCACGATAGGCCATTTCCAGATGAATGTTGCCTTTGCAGAAACGATAGAACGCTATGTGGCTCTGTCAACCGCCCTTAAGTCGCAGTATCCGGGCATAGATTTTGGTGGGGGCAACAAGAGTTTGGCGGAGCGCAGCCGGAGGGTTGGGCGGATAAATAGCCTTGCAGGTGAGGCTGACTACTTGTATGCATTCATGGACATCTGTAGTGAGAAATTTAATCTTGGGGAGCTGGGGGATGAGGACAGGCTCGTTCTCCTTGCCACTGCATATAACGCGGGGATGAGCCGGAGCAGGGAGGAACTGGAGCAGGTGGCCAGCTTGAATTCCTATCCTAACGGACTGAATTCAAATAAATCCAAGTGGAACTACGCGACGATAGCCCTGGAGTTCTATCAGCTCAGAAAAAAAGAAGCTTTATTCGTGCCGAGGGTCTAATACCTGTCCAAAGGGCCTGCGCTCTGCGTCGAAAAAGGGGGATTAGACCCGAGTGCAACCACCGCTAGAGAACACCATACTCCGATGCTCTGCATCGGGGGGTGTGATTGAAAGAAAGTGTGAATCCTTACTTTTTCCAGTAAGAGGGAAAGAAATAAATCATAATCGTGTAAAACTCCAGGCGGCCTGCGAGCATGGCCAGGCAGTATACCCATTTCACGGAGTCAGGAAGGGATGCGCAGCTGTAGGCAGGCCCGAGCATGTTAAAGGCAGGCCCTATATTTCCTACCATGCTAAGTGCCCCTGTCAGCGATGTGAACAAATCCATTCCTGCAAGGCATGTGGCAAAAGTTGTCAAAAGCAACAGTACAACGTAAAGAAAGAAGAAAGCCGCCACGCTGTACACTATGTCCTTTCTGCCGGGCATACCGTTTATCCTTATCGTGAACACCCCATGCGGAAGGAGCATACGCTGGATTTCGTTGTGAAGCTGCTTCGCCAGCACTGACCACCTTATGACTTTAAAGCCTCCGCTGGTTGAACCTGCGCATCCTCCTATGAAGAACAAAAGCAATATTACCATCTGGCTGGAAGGTTTCCAGAAGGTGTAGTCCCAGCTGCTGTATCCTGTGGTCGTGATTATCGATATGACTTGGAAGAAGGCGTAACGTAAGGAATGCCAGAAAGAGCCGAAAGTTCCTTTTTCCAACAATGTGATTATGAGGCCTGCCAGTATTACGATGGAAGCGTAGACTTTTAGCTCTGTGTCCTTTTTTATTTCCGAGAGCCTGCCCGTGAACAGGTAGTAGTAGAGCGTGAAATTAATCCCGGACAGGAACATGAAAATGCTGCAGATTAAGTCTATAGCAGGGGAGTCATAAAAGGCTATGCTTGCTGATTTTGTGGAAAAGCCCCCTGTTCCCATTGATGAGAATGCATGTGCCAGGCTGTCAAGCAGGTTCATACCCGCAAGGTAGAGCATCAGGGTGTGTAAGACTGTCATCCCAAGGTATATGAACCAGAGCAGTTTGGCCGTCGTCGTTATTTTTGGGGTGAACTTGCCCTTGTCGGGGCCTGTTGTTTCCGCCTTTATGAGCTGGAAGCCTCCGACTCCGAGTATTGGCATCAGGGCCACTGTCAGCGCGACTATTCCCATGCCGCCCAGCCAGTGGGTCTGGCATCTCCATAGGTTTATGCTGAGGGGCAGGGATTCAATGTCCGCGACGTTTGTGGCACCGGTCGTTGTGAAACCGGAGACGCTCTCGAAGATTGCTCCCGCTATGCTGGGGATTGCGCCGGATATGTAGAGGGGGATGGCTCCCATGAGGATTGCGCTTGTCCACGCCAGGGCAACCACAGAGAACGAGGCTCTTATGCTGAGGGGCTTGCTTTTTTTTCGTGTGAGAAAGATAACCGTGGCTGCCAGCACCAGGCCGCCTGCCATGGGAAGGGCGAAGAAAGGAATCATCTCGCTCTCTCCGCATGAGGCCGCCGCCGCAATCGGTATGACGAATGTGAGTCCGACAATCCCGATTACGACTGATACTATCTTGACTACGCTGGCAATCATCTTTGGCCTTAGGCCGGTTCGGAGGAGAGTAGCTGGGCTATCTCAAACTGGTAGCCGTCTATGTCCTTCTTTGGCATGTTCAGGGCATCGTCTATGTCCATGTCCATGAACGAGCCTTTTTGGAAGCAGACAATCCTGTTTTGCTTGCCGGCTTTGAGCAAGTCCACGGCATAAGCCCCCATTACAGATGCATAGTAGCGGTCTTTTGCGCTGGGGCTGCCGCCCCTCTGGATGTAACCCAGGACTGTGGAGCGGGTCTCTATCTTTGTCGCTGCCTCTATTTTCTTGGCGAGTTCCTCCGAGTCGCTGTCAGTCCCTTCCGCATTGATGATTATGTGGTGAACCTTGCCCTTCTTGCGGTTCTCGATTATGCTTTTGACAATCTTGCCTTCGTTGAATTCCTCGTTTTTCTCTGGCAGCAGGATGTCTTCTGCCCCATTGGTCATTCCGCACCAGAGGGCTATGTATCCTGCATGACGCCCCATCACTTCGATGATGCTGCATCTCTCGTGGGAAGAGGATGTGTCCTTCACCTTGTCTATGGCTTCCATAGCTGTGTTGACAGCTGTGTCAAAGCCAATTGTGTATTCTGTGCACGCTATGTCCAGGTCTATGGTGGCGGGGATGCCCACGATGTTTATGCCGTGCTTGGACAGGCCCAAAGCCCCTTTGTAGGAGCCGTCTCCGCCAATGACGACCAGTGCGTCTATGCCGTTTTTCCTGCATATATCCGCACCCTTCTTCTTTCCCTCGTCATACATGAATTCTTCGCTTCGGGCTGTTCCAAGGATAGTTCCGCCCCTCTCCAGTATATGGGAGACTGACTTTGTGTCCATGTCCACGATTTCACCGTTCAAAAGTCCCTGGTAGCCCTTCTTTATGCCTTTGACCTTAAGTCCCCTGGCTATCGCCGTCCTAACAACGGCACGGATTGCCGCAGTCATTCCCGGTGCATCGCCGCCGCTTGTAAGCACACCTATCACATTAACGTTTGCCATACTGTTTACTCCGTTTTCAGACTCGACATTTTTAAACTATTTGTAGCTATATCCCGATAATACAAGGAGATTCTGTTTTTGTCAACAGTAAGGATTTTTGCACTTGTGCTTTGCCGCCTTCCGTGCTATAATCGCTTTGGAGTCATTTTAACAAGTTTGACAAGGAGAGTGACCTGCTATGCCTTTAGCAGATGAAAAGAAGAACAGGCTCATTTACCAGACAGCTGTGGAAGGTTTCCGCCTTGCTGTTTGGGAATACAACATCAAGGAAAAAACCGTCAAATTCACAGACAATGGCTATACCTCTTCGTATTACAAAGACTTCTACTTTCCTGAGATTATCGCTGGAGTACCCCGCTCCGTAGAGTCTTACTTTGAGGATTCCAGCATTGCCAGCTACAGGGCAATGTATGAGGCCATAGACTCTGGGGAAAGCAAGGCTGAGTGTACTGTCCGATACAGGCGTGACGGCCCCATGAAAGGCCGTTATGAGCATATAATCATGATAGCTGAGAAGGACGGCAAGGGGCAGTCCGACTGTGCCATAGGTATTTCGCAGGATATAACAGAAATAATAAATGAGCGCAATCGTTTTGATGACATGAACACTATGTTCGAGTCCAAGATGCACAGCGCGCTTTCTTCGGCAAGGCTGGATTTGTCCAGCGACAGCTTTATCAGCGTAAGGAGTATTTTCCCCAGTGTCGAGGAAAGGCAGAAGTCCGAGAAAGCCAGTGAATTCCTGAGCAAGGTTGCGGACGACATAGTTGATGATGAGATAAAGAACGAGTTCTTCAAGAAATTCAATATTTCCGTTCTTCTTGAGCGATTTAAGGACGGAATGAAGCAGTTTTCCATAGATTATCCGGTTCTTGGCTTTGAGGGTGAGTATAAGTGGATTCACTCCAACCTGTCCATGAGCCAGAACCCTGAGACCGGGCACGTAGAGGCTGTGACCTGGGCTGAGGATGTTACCGGCACAAAGAACATGCAGCTGATTCTTGACCGTATGGTGACAGCGGCGATGAGTTATGTTGGCATTATCAGCATAAGGACCGGGAAGTTGACGATTCTTAGCAATTCCGCCGAGGACGAGAAGATGCCTGTCGGCAGGAGTCTCTCCTATGCTGAGATGGTCAAGACAAGGGCAAAAGAGGTTGTCGTAAAGGAAGAGAGGGAGTTTTACGAGAAGTGCGTCAATTTGGATCGCATTGAGTCAGCCCTTAATGAGTCTGATGACTACAAGATTCCTTATTCTGCCGTTGTGAACGGTGTGCAACGCCGTCTGCAGGCACATTTCCTGTACTTGAACCGCAAGTTCGGGCAGATTATGATGATGATCACTGACATCACGGACAGCTATGCCCAGGATCGCAAGCGTATCCAGGTGATGGAAGATGCCCTCCTTGAGGTGGAGAAAGCCAATATAGCCCGTCTGGATTTCATAGCCCGTATAAGCCACGACATCCGTACCCCGATGGGCATCATAAGCAATATGTCTGACTTCGCGCTCAATGACATCGATGATAGAACCAAGCTGACCGAGGATTTAAAGAAGATAAAGTCAGCCAATACCTTCCTTATGAGCTTGATAAACGACGTTCTGGACGTGTCCAACTTTGAGAATGAGAGGGTCAAACTACAGTCCGAGCCATATTACATTAATGACTTTATAAACGAGATTGAGAGCGTCTTTGAGACGGTCTGCGAACAGAAAGACATCAGCTTTACGATTGTCCACAACGGCCCTGCTGTGGCCGTTCTATGCGACAAGATTCGTTTCCGTCAGGTTGCCTTGAACCTGCTTAACAATGCCGTCAACTTTACCAGGCGGGGAGGCAAGATAACATTTGTCCTTGCCGTCAGTCTGCTGCCGGAGAACAAGGCCAAGCTGGACATAAGCGTTACCGACACGGGAATAGGCATGAGCGAGGAGTTTGCCAAGACAATGTTCAGGCCTTTCTCGCAGGAAGTTGACAATCCCTACAGGGCCAAGAACGCGGCAGGGGCAGGCCTTGGTCTTTATATAGTCAAGAACATCATCAACTTGATGGAAGGTACGATAGATGTAAAAACCAAACTCGGTGAGGGAACCCAGATTAGCTGTTCCATAGAAGTTCCCGTCATAGACTCTGGCTCTGAGGCTGACAAAGACAAGCAGTCTAAGGAGCCGGACAAGGATAGCAATAACGAAGAGGCGGACAAGAAGCTTTCCGGAACAGTCCTTTTGGTCGATGACAACGAGATAAATCGTGAGATAGCCATCCGCATACTGAATTCCCTCGGTCTGGAAGCTGACGAGGCAGAGAACGGTGAGTTTGCGGTTCAGAAGATGAAGAAGTCCGGCGCAGGAGCTTATATTGCAGTCCTGATGGATATACAGATGCCCGTTATGAATGGCTACGAGGCTACAAGTGCAATCAGGAAGCTTGGTGGCGATGAGTACGAGACCATTCCGATTATTGCCTTGACAGCTAACGCCTTTAAGGATGCAGCTGACAAAGCCAAGGACTGCGGCATGAATGATATAATCACCAAGCCCCTTCAGCCCGATGTGCTTATAAGTGTCCTTAAACGCTTTGTGGGGCAGGGAATCCGTGGCTGGATGCATGAATCCCCGGTAGAATAGATTTGTTCGGTAACCGGCTTGGCAACGCCGGTAGGTTAGCTGTCAGTGTTGTTTTCCGAACAGTAGCCCTTCTTAGCGCTTAGGCAAGCTTAAAACAGGTACCAGACCGCAAAGAAGTGCAGGATGCTTCCTGCCAGTGCGAATATATGGAACACGCTGTGATACCACTTGTATTTTGGCATTAAGAAGAAGATTCCCCCGAATGTGTACAAACCGGCTCCAATCAAAAGCAGCTTTACGCTGATTGACGGCAATCCTCCGACTCCAAACGCTGTGAACAGGATGACAAAGAACCAGCCCAGCAGCAGGTACGCGGCAATGGAAAAGGCCCTTATCTTCTTGCCCAGAGATGAGTAAAGGGCTATAAGGGCTGCCACAAGCAGCCATAGTATTGCAAAGCATAGCCAGCCCCTGTTGCCGCCGATTTCAAGCAGTATAAATGG
>JAFTEK010000012.1 GCA_017453705.1 Treponema sp. | reverse complement strand
GGGCAAAACGCCCCCATAGAAGCTTGTCCTTTTCCTGGCTTACGTCATCACTCTTGTCACTCCAGCTGCTGCGGGAGAGCTTTCCCTTGCCATGTGCCTCGAATTCCACCCTCATGGGCTTTCCGGTTATCTCGTTCCAGTATTCAACGGCAAGCTCCACATCCTTTCGGTTGCCCCTTTTGATGACCTGCTGCAGGATGTTCTTTATGCTGTTAAGCGAATAAGGGCGGACAGGAGGAAGGGTCTTGACAAGCCCCCGTATCTCCCAGGCCTGCGCATACTCATAGAAGTCATCATCCGGATCCACGCTTATCTGGGAAAAGGCGGGGAAAACAAGAAGAGAAAGCAAGAGGCAGGTAAGGAAAAGGCGGGCTACTCTCATTTCCTGAACATCTCCGGAATCTTTATCTTGATGGATATGGCAAACTCAGGCCCGTGCCTGGTCTTGCCCTCGATGTTGCCGGAGTTAATCACGTATGTATAGGAAGGCTGCACCTGAAGGGACAGGTAGTCAAAAGGCTCGTATGCCAGCTTTATGGCGGCGTTGAAAACATACTCTGTCGCCCCTCCGTTGAGAGTGCTCGGTGTCGTCAGCCCCTGCCTGTCCTTGGCAGTCTTGTTGCCCTGGGTCTTGCTGTTGGGGAAGGCCCAGTTCTTCACATCATTATAAGAGCCAAATGAACGGTCTTTTCCGTGCCAGTCCCTGTTATACCAATTCTTATAATACCTTCTGGTTTCATCATCAAACATACCATCATCGAACACCTTAGTGCCGGACATCTCGCCCCTCGCCATGACAAGACCTGTAGCCGTAAGGGACCACCTGCCAGGCATCTCGTAGCCCACGGACATCTTGCCCGCTATTGTGTCTGGGCCGAATGGCGAGCCTATCCACTCGTAGAGGGCGTCCTCCGTGTCCGAGTATCCTATGTTCTCAGTATAGCTACGGGCCATGGACCAGTTGGGGCTTTCCTTTATGTATAAGTATGGTGTTGCATAGTAAGCTTCCAGCCTGGGATGTATATATCCGTCAGAAACAGGGAAAAAAGCCTCCGCCCCCAGCTGCCCGCCAAAGGCATTGGGCGTGGTGTCGTTCTCAGTGCGCTCAGATGGCATCTGCAGCTGATCCTGCGCATACAGACCGTATATCCTGATGTTGTTTGTCACGGCGTATGAAGCTTTCAAGGCAAGATAGGCACACGCGCTCTCATCCCAGCCGTATGGATTGCCCGCAGGAAAATAATCCTTCCAGTCATGCATCCCATGGAAAATAGTCAGCGGGTTCAAAAACCTAAGCTCCATGGGGCCGTATACCAGGGTGGACTCCTGCACGGACAGGCTCAGCTTGTCAAAAAGGCGGAAGTCCAGCCTGTGGGTGTACATATATTTGTCCACGTTGAACTGGGTCACGTTCATGTTGTAGCGGACGTTGGGGTTGAATATCTCCAGGTTGCCCCAGCTGCTTCCTGTAAAATAGCGGCTTTGTATTATGGAGCCGCCCAAAGTCCGACCTACCTCCTGCTCCCCCATGCCCAGGCGGAAGTTGATGCCCGTCTTGTCAGTGAATTTGTATCCGGCGGAAAGGTAGCCTGTCTTGGGAAAGTCAGCGTTGATATGCTTAACGTCAAGGGGGACGTTGGTGTAGTCGTCCTTCTTTTCCATCTGCTTTTTGTTAATGCCCAGCTCCAGATCCATATCAAGGGAAAGCCAGTCACCGAGGTTCAAGAAAACAGGCGAGTAAATCAGGGGCTGCTTGTCATAGCGGTCGTAGCACCAGGGCAGCTTGCTGTTATGCTTGTAATAGCCCTCCAGATTCACCTCCGGCCTTGCCCCCAGCTGGAGTATGTCGAAATTCACGGAAAGGTCGTCATCCGCAAAATATTCGTCCAGCCGCCTGTACAGGGCCTTTCCCGCAGGGCTCAATATGTCATAGTCCAGCTCGTCAAAGTAAGTCTTAAGCTCGGCGACGGACAGGGGAGCCTGATCAGAGAAATCCACAGTGCCGGACTCTATTGAGATTGCCGCAAAAGCATCGTAAACCCAGCTGCCCGCGTCAACGAGCTCCTGCCCCCCACGGGCATGAGCTGTGACAGTGCATAGCAAAAAGATGAGTATTCCCAAGACTGAGGGC
>JAFTEK010000090.1 GCA_017453705.1 Treponema sp. | reverse complement strand
GAATTGAAAAAATAAGAAGCTAAAGATTTTGCCATTGGAGAATAAATGAAAACTGCCGCTCCAAGTACAAAAAGCAGGAATACACCCGTAGACAGTGCAATCCATAAAGTCTTCTTCTGTTCCATATCAACTATCCCCTCGTCCGGCAGGAGGCAAGGAAACGGTCTATCTTCCGCTCAAGCCTTTCCCTGCTGCCGGTATTCCATACCCTATTAATATCGGCAACGGCATTTTCGTATTTAGAGAAAAGATTGGCCTGGCTCTTGAAGCGGGCGATAATCTGACGGACAGAAAGGCCGTCCCTTCTCCTAGCCCGGAGCAGACGGAGAGCAAGAGGAGCATCCGCGTAAAGCAGGGCATCTATCTCATATATGGACGGAACTTTGTAAAGAAGTGTCGCGTTTATCAGGCAGTCCTTCCCCGCTCGGCGGTTCTCCTCAAGGAAAGAATCTATCCGGTCATTGACACCGGGATAGACAATGCCCTCCTGACGCTCCACAAGCTCCGGGCGGCCAAAGATAATCCGCCCAACAGCCCGCCTGTCCACACGGCCGTCAGCTTGCAGAAGGGAAAGACCCAGCCGGACAGCCTCATCGGAGAAGGCCGCCACAATCTCGTCCTTCTTCTCCTCTATCACCTCGTGGACAAGCAGATCAGCGTCCACGGAGACCCACCCCTTCCCTTCCAGAATCTGCGCCGCAAGGTTCTTACCGGCGGCCATCGGCCCTGCGAGCCCCAGAACCATCAGTGAAACTCCCCCCAGCTCCTGCCATGCTCTATGCTAACTCGGAGGGGAACGTTCAGCTTAACAGCTCCTTCCATCTTCTCCCTTATGAGGGCGATGACCTCCGCAAGCCTCTTCTCATCATCAGGACATTCAAAGATAAGCTCATCGTGCACTTGCAAAAGCATACGGACATCCCTGCTCCATCCCCTTTCGTCAAGCTCCGCCTGCAAGCTTATCATTGCCGTCTTGACTATATCCGCCGCGCTCCCCTGTATCGGGGTGTTCACGGCGACCCGCTCCGCCGCCTGCTGCTCGTTCTTGTTCCTGCTGTTTATGCCGCGTATCTGCCGCCTGCGCCCCATTATCGTAGTGGAGTATCCGCTGGAATGGGCTTGTTCCACCGTCCTGTCAATAAAAGCTTTCACATCAGAATAATTGGAAAAGTAGCGGTCTATGAAATTCCTTGCTTCCGTCCGGCTTATGCCAAGGTCAGCGGCCAGGCGGAATGCGCTCATCCCGTACATGATGCCAAAGTTGACGGTCTTGGCAAAACGCCGCATATCGGGAGTGACATCATCCGTCTTTACCCCATACACGAGGGCTGCCGTTGACTTGTGCACATCCGCCCCGTCAATAAAGGCCTGGCACAGGTTCTTGTCACCGCTCAGATGGGCAAGCACGACAAGCTCTATCTGGGAATAGTCAGCAGAAATGAGGACAGTGCCGGGAACAGCCGTGAACGCGCTGCGTATCCTGCGACCAGCATCGTCTCGTACAGGTATGTTCTGCAAATTTGGATCTCGTGAGGAAAGGCGGCCTGTCGCAGTCCCGGTCTGCAGGAACGACGTATGTATCCTGCTATTTGCGTCCGCAAGCGTCGGCAATGTCTCCACGTATGTGGAAAGCAGCTTGGCCATTCCCCTGTAGTCCAGAATCATCCTCGGCACAGGGTCGCTCGTCCGCTCAGAAAGCTCCTCCAGAACCGACGTGTCCGTGCTGTAGCCGGTGCGGGTCTTCTTGCCGGGGGCAAGCTTGCGCTCCTCAAAGAGAACCTGCTGCAACTGCTTGGTGGAAGCTATGTTGAACTCATGCCCTACCTCGCGGAAAATCGCCTCCTGCTTGGCCGCAATATCTTTCTCAAGCTCCTTTCCATAGGAAGCGAGGGCGGATTTGTCAATGTGGATTCCGCTCTCCTCCATTCTGGCAAGAACAGGAATCAGCTTCATCTCCAGTCCGTAATACAAGCTTTCCAAATTCCGCTCCGAAAGATTTTTTTTGAACAGCTGCCAGAGCATGTACGTGAAGTCCGCGTCCTCTGCTCCGTAAGGGGCTGCCTGCTCCAGAGGCACGTCAGCAAAGGTCTGTCCCTTGGGAACTATTTCATCAAATTCAGTTCCTGCAAGGGCAAGATGCTTCTCTGCAAGCTCCTCAAGTGAATAGGGGCTTTTGCCAAGGGCATCCGGATCCAAAAGCCACGCGGCGACCATCGTGTCCGCGATTTTGCATAGGGGCTTACGGTCACAGCCGTTCGTGGCCAGCACCTCAAGGTCAAACTTGCCGTTGTGCATAATGAGGGTAAGACCTGTGCAGTCCAAGAGGCGGGAAATCTGCGCAAGGCAGTCAGCCTTTGAGATGGTCTGTGGCGCGAACATCCCTCCGGGCAGGATGACAGGAACGTATATTCCCTCCCCCGCCTTGCAGCACAGGCTGAACCCCACAAGATTCGCGGAATGTGCGTTAAGGCCGTCCGTCTCGGTGTCAAAGGCGACTTCCTTCTCCGCAGAAGCAAGAACGCCATCAATAAAGGAAAGCAAGTCAGCAAGCTCAGTCACCGCCTTATATCTCCCCTTGTTCTTCTGGATGGGGCGGGAG
>JAFTEK010000089.1 GCA_017453705.1 Treponema sp. | reverse complement strand
GCCTCATTGAAAAATCCGCTGCTGGCAACAAGAGAACCGTCCTTAAGCTCCGGAGCTTTCTGCTGCTCAATCGAAGAGTAATCCTTGATGATATAGCTTCCGCCGGAGAGGAATGAAATCTGATGGCCATCCTTCTCAAGCACACAATTCTGGGTAAGGGGATCCCAGTAGACATTGATTCCTTCTTCACCAGCCGCGCGCAGAAGATCCAGCTCGGACGCACATAACCCACAGAGCGGAGCAAGGAATATATATAGGATGCAAAACGCAAGATGTCTAAGCCTCATTTCTGTCTGCGCCCCCTCCTAGCACGAATCCCTCATATATATAAGCCCCTGCAAGCCGCCACGGATGGCAGCCTCAAAGAACTTAAGCGCATCAAGCTCTGGATGTTCTGGACACAGGCGGTCAAAAAGCTCCAGGGTTGCAAGAAGGCTCCTGTGGTTCCAATCCCTAATATTTTCGGCAACTTTTAAAAAGCCAGCATCCCCTATTTTTGAGCAGGGACTGTCTTTTCTTATACTGCCAAGCTTACTTGCAAAAGAAAGGACTGTTTCTTTTCCCTCGTCATCCAGTACAAAGGCATCAGGCGGAAACCCCTTCTCGCAAAACTGCTCAGTTCCGGCGAGAAAGGCGTCGGTCTCACGGCTGTTAGCCTCCAGACGCAGGACTATAGAAGAGACCGCATTCTCGGCAGCCTGAACAGCAAGCTCCCGGCATTTTGACACAGCTATCACGTTGCCGCATTTCTCAACGTTGTTGCGGGGAAAATCAACCCTGTCACCGCCGGCAGCCCTTGGCATGACATTCCTGACGAACGGCTCCGTCTCGGCCTTTTCCAACGCCAGGACTTCCTTTACACGCCCAGGGATGGAAATCCACGCTCTCTCCGCGCTCGTAGCGGTGCAGGGAATGGAGTAGACTTTAAATGGAAGCGCCTGACCCAATTCAAGGGGCTGCCTTGCCTCTTCCAGCTGATCCGGCCTTTCACCCAAAGCCAGCTTGACGGCCTCCTTGGTCAGGTTAAGCCCCGAAGCATAAGGGTATGTCCATCCTGACATATATCCCCCGGAAAGGCGGGCTGCTATCTCCCCCACCATAGGGCCGGATGCAGTATACTTGATGTCAGCCTTGCAAGCCCCATGAGTCAGCCCAAGGGAAGCTATCCCCCTGGCAAATGTCGCAACCAGCTCCTTCTTTTTTTCCTCATCAAAAGAAGACGGCATCGTATGCCCCATCTCTATGAAATAGGGGCTGTAGAATATATGGCGGTCAGCGAATCCTGTTATCGTAAGCGTTCCGTCATAAAGGAGCGCGTCTATGGAAAACTCAGGGCCGTCCATATAGTCCTCAAGGATGGCCTTGCCAGTTCGCGAATAGGACACAGCGTCTTCCACCGAGTGCAGGAACTCATCAGGACTGCGTATCAGGCGGCAGCCCCTGGCCCCCATGTTGTCAACAGGCTTGACGACCTTTGGAAAAGTCATGGCCTCCAGCCCCTTCTTGAGATAAGTGGCCAAGTCAGCCCTTGCGACCTTGACAAAGGCCGGGGAAGGAACGGAAGCCTTCTCAAAGCATGACCTCATAAGGGTCTTGTCACTGGCATTAAGAGCGGCCTGGAACGGATGGGATTTTAAAGAGCACTTCTCGGCAACATAGGAAACCGACGCGGAAAAATCAGTACCCGCAGTGAACACAGCGGCAAGGGAAGAGCCCAGCGACAAGGCCAGGCTTGCAAGAGAATCCCTGTCCTTGAGGTCAACCTGCTCAAATCGGTCAGCGAAAGGCACACAAACGGCGGCAGGGTTAGCATCCACGACCAGGCTCCTATAGCCCAGCTCACGCACAGCTTCTATGGACGGCCTCTGCATAAGACCCGCACCCAAAATAAGAACGTACTTTTTTTCTGCAGAATCCGACATAGCTACTCCTTCCTGCAATAAATCTCAAATGTATCGCCAAGCTTAAAGACCCTGCTGGCAAAGGCCAAGAAAGACGGGGAGTATTTTATCCTACCCTTGGGGAAACGCTCCGGATGGATTCCTGTCGATACGATTTTCTTGACCTCAAAGCCGTACTTCTTCAATATTGAAGATGCCCTGGACGGCTCCCAGAGTGTATAGTGATCCGCAGGGCTGTTCTCAAAGAAGAGACTGCCCCCGTACCTTGCGCTCACCCCCGATGCGGACGGAGTGCTGAACGCAAACACACCACCCTTCTTGACCATGGACGAGACAGCCTTGAGGACACTGTCCAAATCCTGAAAATGCTCTATGACATACCACATGGTCAGGGCATCAAACTTGTCTATGCCAAACTGAGTGCTTATATCTGAATCAGGAAAGGAGGCGCAGATTGCAGGATAGTGCAGCTTGCCTGTCACATGGCTCACAGCGTCCTGTGAAACATCTATGCCAAAAACCTGCCAGCCGGAGTCGTTTGCCGCATCCAGGAAAGGCCCCAGGGCGCAGCCGACATCCAGAACAGTAGGAGTGACAGATGAATGACGGCGGCGATAAATGGAATCTATAAGGCTCATCCTCCTGACCCCCTGGGCTTTTATGGAAGCAAAGTCCTCCTCATAAGTCTTGCCATACTGCTTCTCGTAATCCTCATAAAAGTAGGCCCGGTTGTACTCGGTTTGCTTCTCGTCCACAGTCCAGGACATATACAACATGCCGCAGCTTGAGCAACGGCGGAAAGTCCTGGCTTTTATGCGGGCAACAACGGGGTCGGCCTGCCCAGTATTTTTTTTGCATATCGGACAGGAGATGCGTTTTCCTTTGGAAAGCTCCCTGACAAAAGCGGAAAGCTCACCCATTTTTCCATCATCCCCCTCAGCGGACTGGACAGGGGCAGGGTAAAGCCTTCCTGTATCCGCCAAAAGGCTGCTGAAGGATTTCTCGCTTATGGACGAAGCAGGGATACATGCAAAACCATATTTTTCCGCCAGACGCTCATGCAGGTCCGTCGTGCCCAGCAGTATCACAGCGCAGCCGGCGGCGGAAGCCTCGAACGCAGTAAACCCATAGTGGCTCACCACAAGGTCATAAAGGCAGAGCTTTTCTTTCAGGTTCTCTATGGGGCCTGATATGCTCACCCCCGGACACCTGGCCCCAACAGACTCCCTGAGCTGACTTGCCTTTTCCTCGGAAGAAGCAACGCAACAAACCAAAAGACCGCAGGATGCAAGCGCGACAGAAGCAGGAATGGACAGGGACGCGGGATCCTCCCCGCCAAGGACGACGATTGCCGTCTGCAGCGGCACATTCCTTTCCGACTCCAGCCTCCTGTTCTTTGGGAGCGGGATAAAGGACGGGGCGGACATGTTGACCAGCCTTCCGTCCTGGACCGGGGGCAGCACATCCAGCAGATAGTCAGCCCAGGATGTCTCAACGGCACCTTCGTCAATAGCCGCCACCGGACACTTGGCGGCAAGCTCACGGGCAAAAGCTTCATCGCTGACAAACAGGTCTGTCACGGCAAGGCCGTAGCTTTCGGCATGGTCTATGTCCTTCACAATCTGAAAGTCCTTAAGCCCCTTGTCCTTGAATTCCTTGACAATAAGGCCTGTCTCCTCCAGGCTGCAGCCGTCAGGAATCAAGATGTCAGCACCTGTCTCCAAGGCTATGCCCAGGCAGCGGCGCAGGTGCCCCGTGCCATGCCCCTTGTCCACGCTGGGAACAAGAAGCAAGGGATGCTTTATAGATTCCTTTTCCAAGGCCGCCAAAACCTGGGAGGCCGTGAAAGCTTCTTTTATGGGCTCCTTCATCTTGCCGGAGGCTTCCATGACACAATTCACAACAGCCAATGCCCGCCTGTAGTCAGCATAAAGATCCACGGTAGTCCTCAGCTCAGGAAAGTAGAATTCCTTTGGGGCACGGAGAAAAAGACAGTTGAACCTGTCAGTATGATTATAAAGGACAGGGCCTACATGCTCATGGTCATAGGGAGAGTCCGTAAGGGGAGCCGCAGCCTCAAGGGAGCGGGCGTTGAAGATTTCCACCCCGGATCCGTGGGGCAGACCAGTCCATGTTATGTAATCCACAGGAGAAGAGCCTTCCCTCTCCTTGTATTCCTCCAGCAAGGCACAAGCTGCCTCGTAAAAGAGAAAAGGGTTATCCGCCGTGGCGCGGATAACGACATCAGCCTTGGAAAGCTCTATAGTCTTAAGAAAGCGATCAAGCACGTCATCTCTGGAACCGGCATAGAAAGAATAGCCAGAGGACTTCGCGATAGGCTCCAGCTCAGGCGCAGAGTCCACGTCAGTGGCAAGGTAGTAGGCATCGGCCCTGACCTTTTTCATCGCAGCCAAAGCCCACTCCAAGAGGCTCTTGCCCCCCAGGGGCAGCAAGGCCTTGCGAGGCAGCCTCGTGGACGAAAGCCGGCACTGCACAATAACGACCGTCCGGCTCTTCTTTCTGAGCAAAATATCCCTCAATCGCATCAGGCATCCAGCTCCTTACCCCAGCCTTCAAGAAGGGAGGCAGCATCGGTCTTAAAGCGGAAGCGGTTCAGCTTTACCCAATCCCTCGCGGCATTGAAAAGAGTCAGGGCCTCGTTCATACCGCAGCGGCTTCTGGCTTTGAAAGACGGGAATGACGCTATGGAAATTTCTCCATGATCCCTCTTAAAGGACGGAAGCAGGTTCTTGAGGAAAAACTTAAGGTATGATATGTCTGCCGTGCGGTCATAGACAGGAACCTCGTCAAAGAAGCCCAATGTAAAAGCGGAGGACAACTGAATCTTCTCGCCCCAAAGCCAGGCACGGAAAAACAAATCCATCTCCTGCCAATAGGGGGATTCAATCGTATAGTCAAAGCCACCCAGCATCTTGAAAGCATTCACATCGTAGAAGCCCGCGAGATCCAGTGGATACAATGTCATGGCCTTGTCCACCACGGCAAGCGATGTCTCCACGTCAAAAACAGAGTTCTTGACTTTCGGGGTAAAACGGACGGGAACCCCCTGCCTGTCGCTGTTCAAAAGGCGGGCAGCCACACAAAAAGCATTGAAATCCGACAGCTTCTGCGCGAGGCTCCTAGAAAACTTGAAGTCCTGCACACACAAGTCGTCATGCACTACGAGCGCATAAGGGGAATCCAGCTCACCCATCCCCAAGTTAACAAGGGCACCGTCGCTCATCCTTCCGTGCGCCCTCACGAACTTAATCTCAGGGAAATCCAGGCTTAAAGTCTCCGTGTTAAAGGCGGCGTTAAATGACTCCACGCTGACAATCTTCTTGAAACCGCAGGAAAGCAGGTTCCTGAACACCTGGCTCCTATACTGGTTGACAGTCCTCTTGATGACTATGCAAGACACGTCCATCAGTATGCGGGACGGCTCTTCCATACCGCCAAGAATAGTCATGCGGACTTGCTGGGCATTAAAAGTTGAAGGTATAGTATTCATCACAGTTTCCGCACTTGTCAGGATATCTTCCATTTATATGCTCTTGTGCAAGTGGATGCATCTTCTTCCACAGGGCATCAAGGCCTTCCTCAAACACGTTGCCGCAGCTCGCATCCAGCAGGTACTCGCGGCAGACGGGAACGCTACCGTCAGTCAACACGGTCATATCACGTTTGCAGTGCCAGCAGGGCATTCTTTCCAGTGGAGCCAGATCCGCACTCTTCAAATCCGGCAAGAGGCCGCAATAGGAATCGTACTTTTGGATTATGAGCTTTCCGGCAGTCTCTGACTCCGCATCGCTATAGTGCCTGTAGAACTTCTCTAGCTCCTCCTCATTCTCCTTCATTCTGACAAACTGGGCGTAAACATCACCGGGGAAATACTTCTCAAGAGTCACCAAGGCCGACCTTGCGCTCTCAAAGCTCCGTATCCCATTGGCATTTGTAAAGGCATTCGTGTGGATTTTACAGTAAGTCTCCTCAGTGACCGCATCCAGAGAAACAATCCATATCACAGCGGGCCAGGTTCCAGTCCTCTCAGGGGAATCCTTAACTATGTCAGATAGTTTCTGGGCAATGGGGGCTGTCAGGAGGGTTCCATCAGTCTCAACCAGCAGGGAAAGCCCCGGCTTGGCAAGGACAGCCCTGGCGAATTCCAGGAATTCAGGATGCGCCAAAGGCTCAGAGAACACAGAAAGACCGACAACAGCCGTCTCTGACATGGAGACCATTCCATCCACCAGGGTCTTAAAGGATTCCAAACTCATGTCTTTTGGAACGGGGTTTTCCTTCTTGACAGGATAACATTCCCTTTTGGACTTAAATGCCTCCGGGTATGGATTATAAACCGTAATCGTAGAAAGGTTCTCTGCAATCTGCACGTTATAGAATGACGGCACAGTCCGTTGCACAGCAGATGAGGCGGACGCAAGCTCCGCAAGGGAAAGAGCGTCAAAGGCCTTTCCCTTCTCCAGTGCTTCCCGGTACAGATGAACACAGGAGAGAGTATTTGCCCTTGTGGAGCAGGAGAAATCCAGGCGCAGCATCCTGTAGTCCTTGGGGGCTATGACAGTTTCTATCTCAAAAGAATTTATGTCTTCCTTGAGGACTTTAAAAAGGCTCTCTCCATTGATGGTGTCACAGGAGAATGCCGCCTTGCGCGAAGAGAGGGAGAGCATTATATTCAACGCCCCGCGATCCACGGCCTCAGGGCTGAGTCCCGCCGGATAGCCATCAGCGAAAGTGTACTCTGAAAGATACTTAAGATGGTCAGATATTACATTCTCTGTAAGCGACATGTCCATAAAAGGCCTGTCGGCCAAGCTGTACACGATATAAGAAGCATCGTTCTCAGAGGCGGCCTCAGACATCCTCTTAAGCAGCAGCTGTGTATTCCACTTCTGCTCCACAATCAACTGGCACTCATCCTCAATGCCGCTCTTGAGAAGCTCCCGCCTAACCCTGTCTTCCGTCTGCCTGCTCGCGGCTATGACAATTTTTGCCCGATCCCTTATTCCGGCCGCCCAGCCCAAGGAAAGAGAGAAAGCGGATTTTTCCCTCTCGGAAACAGAATCCGTGGAAACGGACCGGAAACCTTTTGGGAACAGCATGTCAAAAGCATGGGTCAATCCAAAACCTGCATACAGGAAGACGATATTTTTCATTGCTTTCATTATCGGAAATTTAAGATTGACAAATTACAGCTATTAAGCTAGCCTAGCCCTAGGGAAACGCTGATTAACAATGGAAGAGTACATATACACCATCTCCCAGCTGACGGGGCTTATAAAGACCATGCTTCAGGAGACATTCCCCTGTGTACAGGTAAAAGGGGAAATCTCCAACTTCAAGGCCAATTCCACAGGGCACCTGTATTTCTCGCTAAAGGACTCCGAGGCACAGATAAGTGCGGTTATGTTCCGAGGCTCCGCCTCCAGGCTGAATTTCCGCCCCAAGGACGGTATGCTCATACAGGCCAAGGGAAAAATAAGCGTCTACGAGGCGCAGGGCCGCTACCAGATTATCATAGACTCCATGAGCCAGGCAGGGCTGGGCGACATAATGGAGATGCTGGAGGAGAGAAAGAGAAAGCTTTCCGCCGAAGGCCTTTTTGACCGCTTGCGCAAAAAGAAGCTCCCCCCCTACCCCGCCACCATAGGAGTTGTGACAAGCCCAACAGGCGCGGCTCTCCGCGACATCCTCAATATAGCCGGCAGGAGAAACGACAAGGTGAACATCATAGTCCTGCCCGCCCTGGTACAGGGGGAAGGAGCTGCTGAAAACATAGTGAAGATGATACGAATAGCCGACAAGTACAAGCTTTGCGATATTCTCATAGTCGGGCGGGGAGGAGGCTCGCTGGAAGACCTGCTTCCATTCAGTGAAGAAAGCGTTGTACGTGCTGTTGCCGCTTCCCGTATTCCAACCATAAGTGCCGTAGGACACGAAATTGACTGGGCTTTGTGTGATTATGCTGCAGACCGCCGTGCCCCGACTCCATCAGCCGCCGCAGAAATGGCAGTTCCTCTGCTGGCTGATATAAAACAGGACCTTGCAGATTACAAAAACAGCCTCTACGACAGCATAAAACAAAGGACTGAAAAAACAAGACTTCTTGTAAGGTCTTTTAATCCGGAAAGCCTTGAAATACGCTTCCGAAATATCCAGCAGCCACTTTTGAATCGTTTTGCCGCTGCCCGCGAAGACCTGCCACAGAATCTTCAGGATAAAATCCGAGACCTTCGCGTACGTATAGCCCAAAGCCGTACAGTTCTGGAAAACGCCAGCCCCCAGACTATCTTCGACCGGGGATATTCGATGGTCACAGATTTATCCGGTAAAATAATTCGAAAGTCAACTGATGTAAAAGTTGGCGATAATATT